>JAZRPL010000137.1:0-23435 GCA_045649245.1 Ructibacterium sp. | reverse complement strand
AGATGCCGGACCAGCTTAGCCTCCCATTCAAGCGTTGCTCCGGGTGGGGTTTACAGTGCCGACATGTCACCATGCCGGCAGGTGAGCTCTTACCTCGCCTTTCCACCCTTACCTGCCAAAGCAGGGGGGATCTTTCTGTTGCACTTTCCTTAGAGTCGCCTCCACAAGCCGTTAGCTTGCATCCTGTCCTATGGAGCCCGGACTTTCCTCACATACCGGCTCTCGCCATGTATGCGCGATCATCTGGTTTCCTGCCTCGTGATACATCGGTTATTTTACAATACCGTTACCTTAATCACACCGGCAATGGCCTCGATTTCCGCTACCACAGCGGCTTCGCAAGTTCCGGCAACATCAATCATGGTGTACGCATTGTCACCCTTGCTCTTGTTGAGCATATTCTCGATGTTGACCCCTTTGCTTGCCAGGGCATCGGTAATCTGTTTGAGCATATTGGGGACATTTTGATGCAGCACCGTAATTCTGGTACCCACCGCTTTGCCCATGTCACAAGCAGGGAAGTTGACACTGTTGGTGATATTTCCGTTTTCCAGAAAATCCTTGATCTGGTCTGCTGCCATGACTGCGCAATTCTCCTCACTCTCCGGCGTAGAAGCACCCAAGTGAGGCATACAAATTACATTTTCGTGCTGGAGCAGCGCCTCGCTGGCAAAATCACTGATGTAGCAAGCCAACTTTCCGCTGTCTAAGGCATCTAACACATCCTTCTCGTCTACCAAACTATCCCGGGAGAAGTTTAAAAGTCTTGCCCCGGTCTTCATGGATGCAAAAGCCTCGGAATTAAACATACCCTTAGTCTGGGGGGTTGCCGGAACGTGGATGGTAATATAATCCGCCTTCTCCAGCAAGGTTTGTAAATCATTTGCCTTGTGAGCAAACCGAGTCAGGTTCCAAGCCGCGTCTACCGACAGATAGGGGTCAAAACCAATGACATCCATCCCCAGATGATGGGCCGCATTGGCAACCCGAACACCGATGGCGCCCAAGCCTACAACGCCCAACGTCTTACCCTCGATTTCGGGGCCGACAAAACTGGATTTACCCTTCTCTACCAGTCCGGAGATGGCATCTCCTTCTCCTACCAGGGTCTTGGCCCACTGAATGCCCTGAACAATCTTCCGGGATGCCAGGAACAAAGCCGCCAGCACCAATTCCTTTACTGCGTTGGCATTGGCACCGGGGGTATTAAAGACCACAATTCCCTTTTCGGTGCATTTGTCGATGGGGATATTATTCACACCGGCACCGGCACGGGCAACGGCCCGCAGACTGGCCGGCAACTCCATATCGTGCATCTTAAAACTCCGCAAAATCACGCCATCGGGATTTTCAATCTCATCTGCACAGATATAGTTGTCGCCCAAACGACCTAAACCTTTTTTAGAAATTTTATTTAACGTCTGGATTTGATACATGCTCCTCAAACCTTTCTTCTTAGATTCCTTTTACTTAGTTGTTTGCCTCAAACTCTTTCATAAAGGCAACCAACGCCTCTACGCCCTCTTTGGGCATAGCGTTGTAAATGCTGGCACGCATACCGCCTACCGACCGGTGTCCCTTCAGGTTCACAAAACCTTTTGCCTTGGCCTCGGCAATAAACTTGGAATTTAATTCTTCCGAATCGGTGACAAAGGGAACATTCATCAAGGACCGATCCTCCGGCACTACGGTACCTCTAAACATCTTGGACTGATCCAGGAAATCGTACAGTACTTTGGCTTTTTCTACGTTCTTTTGGTGCATGACGCTGATACCGCCCATGTTTTTGATCCATTCATAAACCAATCCGCAAATATAGATGGCATAAGTCGGGGGGGTATTGAACATAGAACCGTTCTCGGCATGGATTTCATAATTGAGCATGGTAGGTGTCAAATCCATAGCATTCCCAATCAAATCTTCCCGAACAATAACAACGGTTACGCCGGCAGGACCCATGTTCTTCTGTGCACCGGCATAAATCAAACCGAATTTGCTGATGTCTACCTCCTCGGAAAGGATACAGGAGGACATATCCGCAACCACGGTGGTATCGCCAAAGTCGGGCATGGTGTTATAGTGGGTTCCGTAAATGGTATTGTTGTAGCAGATATGAACAAAGTCTGCACCCGGCGTCAGCATGGATGCGTCCACCTTGGGCAGGTAAGAGAATGTCTTATCAGCACTGGAAGCAATGTCATGGGCATCCAGATACCGTTTACCCTCAGCAAAGGCCTTCTTGGCCCATTGTCCGGTAATGACATAGTCAGCCTTTTTGTTCTTGTTCCCCAGATTCATAGGAACCATGGTAAACTGGGTAGATGCACCGCCCTGCAAGAACAATACTTTGTAGTTATCCGGAATCTTCATAATTTCCCGGAAGGATGCCTCGGCCTGATCAATAATGGCTTGATATTCCTTGGACCGATGGCTCATCTCCATGACAGACTGACCGCTTTGGCCATACTCCAGCATCTCTTTTTGTGCCTGTTCCAGCACCTCAACCGGAAGCATAGACGGACCTGCCGAAAAATTGTAAATTCTGCTCATAAGAACTCCTCCTCTTTTATCGCACGGCCGCGACGCCGCTCCTTTGCGATCCGCCGTGTCCCGCTTTTTACATATTCCATATAATTATATACCGATTTCTGCCAAACGTCAACCGATTTTGCTAAAAAAGCCGACAATATTTTAGCCCGTTTTTCCTCTTTTTTTATGCAGGCCGCCCCCTGCTTCCGGCTTTCAAAACCACCCCCTGTCACGGGTCGGATTCCATCACAAAAAAGATTTGACACAACCTTGGAACTGTTATACAATGATATCAATACTGGCAGATGATAAGGAGAATGACTATGCGGGTCTTAATGGCAACCATGCAACTGGATATCGGCGGTGCCGAAACACACATTGTAGAACTTTCCAAGGCCCTTTCCCGTCGCGGGATTGAGGTTCTGGTCGCCTCCAACGGCGGCGCCTATGAAGCAGAACTAAAGGAAGCCGGCATCCGGCATATCCGCGTTCCCTTTCACAGCAAAAACCCCCTCTGTATGGCACGGGCTTACCAAATGCTGCGAAACATCATTTTAGAATATCAAATCGACGTGGTCCACGCCCACGCCCGCATCCCGGCCTTTTTGTGTGCGTTGCTCCGGCGGCGGCTTCCTTTTCGATTTGTTACCACCGCCCACTGGGTCTTCTCGACCCGCTTTCCCTATAACCTCTTAACTCGCTGGGGGGATCGGTCTTTAGCCGTCAGCGATGATATTAAAGAGTATCTGGTGGAAAACTACGGCATTGACCCGGACCGGATTCGGGTTACCATCAACGGTATTGATCTAGAAAAATTCTCTCAGGATACCGATTACTCTGCCGTTGCCGAAGAATTTGGGCTTCTGCCCGACAAAACCCGCATCGTTTATGTCAGCCGTATGGATATTGACCGGAGTCTTGCGGCACACAAACTCATCGAGGCGGTCCCCGCTCTCCTTGCAAAGATTCCCAATCTGGAAATTGTGATTGTGGGCGGCGGCAATGATTTAGAATCCATCGAAGCCGAAGCACTGGCCGCCAACACCGCTGCAGGACGGCGGGTGGTGATCACCACCGGCAGCCGTACCGACATCAACCGCTTTACCGCCTGCGGGCAGTTGTTCATCGGCGTCAGCCGTGCCGCTCTGGAGGCCATGGCTTGCCAGAAACCGGCCATCATTGCCGGCAACGAAGGCTATATCGGTATTTTTGACCAAGATAAACTGCAAATCGCTATTGACACCAACTTCTGTTGCCGGGGCTGTCGACCTACCGAAACAGAAGTATTAACCATGGATATTCTCTCGGTACTGCAAGCCTCGCCCCAACGGCAGGCGGAACTGGGCGCCTTCGCCCGGGAAACCGTCCGGCAACACTACTCCATGGACACCATGGCAGAGGATGCCCTAAAATTATACATTTCCGTCATCAAGGACCAGTCTCCAAACTGGGTCTCTCTTTCGGAAATGGAGGATCTTGCATCCTACCTTGCACAGCCCCCCATCCGCCGCTCCCAAAACGTGGATATCATGATTTCCGGCTACTACGGATTTCATAACAGCGGGGACGATTCTATCTTAAAGGCGATGATCGACAGTTTGCGGACTGCACAGCCAAATCTTCGGATTATGGCCCTGTCCAACGACCCCAAAGAGACCTCGGCCATCTATGGCATCGACGCCATCTACCGCTTTAACTTTCCCCGGATTCTTTGGCATCTTCGAAAAACCCGCCTTCTCCTCTCCGGCGGCGGGAGTTTGATTCAAGATGTGACTTCGGACAAATCCTTGGCCTATTATCTGGGGATTATCCGGCTGGGGAAAAAATTGGGGGCCAAAGTAATGCTCTATGCCAACGGCATCGGCCCCATCCATCATGAGAGCAATCACAAAAAAATCCGCCGTGTACTCAACGACGTTGACCTGATTACCCTGCGGGAGCCTTCTTCCTTGGAGGAACTGCAACGATTTGGGGTTACGAAACCTAAAATCCAAATCACGGCCGACCCCGCCTTTACGCTAGCCCCCGTATCGGCCGACGAAGCCGCCCGTCTGGCTAGGGAGGCCGGCATTCCCGCCGGAAAACCCTATTGCGGCATTGCGCTGCGGCCCTGGCAATACGCCGATCCGGAACTGGAGAAAACCATTGCTGCAGCCGCTGACTACATTTACTCCCGTCACGGCATAGAAGTCCTTTTTATTCCTATGCAGGAGGCAAAAGATTTATCCATCGCAGAAAGGACCCTCTCTTTGATGAAACAACCGGGGGCAATTCTGCAAAAACAACCTACACCGGCCCAACTGCTAGGACTGGTAGGGGGCGCGCAATTTATTCTTGGTATGCGTCTCCATACCCTGATTTATGCCGCCAAAATGGGAACGCCGGTCATTGGTCTTGCCTATGACCCCAAGGTGGAATCTACCATGGCATATCTGGGGCAAAATTATATCGAATCCGCACGGCATTTAAACCCCCTGACCTTGCAGCGGCACATTGACGAAATCCTACAAAACCGCCCCCGGATCTGTCAGGAACTGGAGGCCGCCGGCACCGCCTTTCGGGAAAAGGCAGAGGAAAACACGGCCATGGCCCTGCAGTTATTAGACCCGTCTTCCATCTAACCCAAAGAAAGGTTTCACACTATGCAATTATTTATTTTTCATCATATCATCCAAGATCCGGTCATTGCCGCCCTGCTCCGGTTTCGGGAAACCGGCCGCGAAGAGGACTACTACCCCATCGCACAAGGGCTTATCCACTATGCCGAGCATCGGCTGACCGACCGAAATATCATCAAAGAATATATTCTGCGGACCATGTTAGAAAAGGACCGTCTTCCTGACATCATCCATCTTCGGGATTTCCTGCGTCAGGATATCAAATCCATCTATCACAGCCTGCTGGATGTGGACTGGGACAGCCTGTTCCGGGAAAAAGGCTTTCTGCCGCTGGGTAGCATCTGTACCCACCCCCTTCCTATCAGTCTCCCAAGTTATGTTCGCTCTTTAGAGAGTATGATGGACTGCGGCTCTAACGAGGCGTTAGGGGGGGCTATCTTGGCCCACGCCGAAACCTTCGGCACCGGCATCTCTACCGCCTACGCAGCCCTGCGCTGGAACAGCCCCGGCTTTGTTGGCATTTCCTGTCCCGACCCTATCCGGTTTGAGGATTTGGCCGGTCTTACACACCAAAAAGAGGTTCTTATTGCCAATACCGACAGTTTTATGAGGGGCTATCCCGCCAACGATATTCTTTTGACCGGCAGCAGCGGCACCGGAAAATCCGCCTGTGTGAAAGCCTGTCTAAACCTGTTTAAAGATCGGGGGCTACGGCTAATTGAATTGGGAAAATCCCGTTTCCATGAACTTCCCGCCGTCTTTGACGCTATTAAAAATCAAGAATTAAAGTATATCATCTATCTGGATGATTTGTCCTTTGAACCGGACGAGAATCACTATAAACTGCTACATTCCGTTCTGGACGGACAGACAGGACTGCGGCGCAGCAACGTCCTGATTTATGCCACCGCCAATCATCCCTCCTTGATGCAGGAACTCCGGTCGGAGGGGGAAGACGAGATCCGGTTTAGCGCCGGATTAAATGGGGAAAAATCTCTGGCCGACCGATTTGGTATCCACCTAAGTTTTTTAACCCCCACCCAGAACGAGTATCTGGCCATTGTGGCACACCTCCTGTCTGCCGCAGGCCTTTCCATGACCGAGGAACTAAAGGCCAAGGCCCTTTCCTGGCAAAGCCGCTATAACGGATTTTCCGGCAGAACCGCAAAACAATTTGTTGCCGGCATTTCAAGCAACCAATAAACATATACTAAGCATAATCATGCGGCATTTTTAAGAAAGAACCGACAGGAATTTTCCTCTGTCGCCTATGGATTTCTATTGCATTTTAAAAGCCGACATGCTATACTGTAAGTAACATAACACACCGCAAACGGGGAGTGAGTTTATGTCTGAAAAAAGCACCCACTATAACGACAAAGCAGGGGACCCCGCACCGGGGAATCGCCCCGGCCGAAGCGGCGATGTCCGCAATCACCGCAAAGGTTCCGCCCGTCATACCGGCCGGATTCTTGCCATTGTTGCAGCGGCGGTTCTTTTGATTTGCCTTTGTGCGCTGGCCGTCTATGCCAATCAATATACTTTAATTTTCCCCAACATTTATGTAGGCGACTGCAACCTTAGCGGCAAAACTGCCACAGAGGCCTTGTCCCTTTTAAATGACAAATACGATACGGAAAAAATCCAGAATCTGACGTTGTCTTTGGTCTGTCAGGACAGCAAAGCAGACCTTCCCATCCGCGATTTGGCGGTGGAATACCAAAACGAGGCATCTGTGGAAGCCGCCCTGGCCCGGAGCACTTACCCGAATTTATGGAGAAAAACCTTTGCCATGGCCGTCCATCTTCTTTGCAAAACCAAGTTAGAACCGACCATCGGCTATAATAAAGAGGTTCTGGCCCACACACTGGACACCCTGATTACCCCTTACGAAATCGAACCGGTGGGGTATACCTTCTCCATAGGCGAGGATCATGTGACCTTATATGGCAAGGTCAACGGCATCAAAGCCGAGCGGGAACCCATTATCAAACAAGTGGAAGGGCAGATTCGGGATATGGCTTTTTCGGAAATCTCCATCCTTCCCGCCAACATTACGCCGGAGCCTTTGGATTTTGACGAATTCTATGATTGGCTCACCGCACCGCCCCAAAATGCTTATTATGAAAAAAACAGCGAGGGCAAGGTCGTTGTCCATCCGGGGAAACTGCAGTGCAGTGTAGCACCGGAAACCGTCAAGGCTGCCTTGACCGCCGTGGACAAATCACCGGACAACACGGCAGTTTTCCCGGTGACCACAACCTCTCCCCCCGATACAACCGCCCTTTTGCAAGAGCAACTTTATAAAGACAAACTGGGCAGTTACAGCACCTATTACAGCGGCACAGCCGCACGGGTTAACAATGTAAAACTGGCCGTCAGCCGGATTAACGGTTATGAAATGATGCCCGGCGACGAACTTTCCTATGACAAAACCATCCTGCCCCGCACCTACGAGAACGGCTATCGCGCCGCACCGGTTTATGTGGGCAATAAGGTGGAAAGCGGCATGGGCGGCGGTATCTGTCAACCCTCCTCAACCTTATACGGCGCAGCCCTTTACGCCAATCTGGAAATCTTAGAACGCCACAACCACAGTATGCTGGTAAGTTATATGCCCCCCGGCTTGGACGCCACCATCGCAGAAGGGTATCTGGATCTGCGGCTGAGAAATAATACCGGCTATCCTATAAAAATCGTCGCCGATGCCTCGGGAGGCAAAGTAACCTTCAGCATTTGGGGTTACAATCCGGAAAACATCTCGGTAGATCTATTGCGAAGCGGCGGCGGATACAGTTACGGCGTCACCAGAATCGTAAAGAAAAACGGCGACGAAATATCCCGGGAGAAGATGCCGTCCAGCCAATATTCTCCCAAGGCGACGGAGACCCCGACAGAAACACCCGCACCCACCGAAACAACAACGCCGGATCCTTCGGCCACCCAGGCCGCAGAACCCTCTGCAGCGCCGGATGTTACGCCACAACCGGCCCAAACACCTGCTCCGTCGTTTGTTACACCTACGCCTGCGCCGTCGGCACCGCCCATAGACGCCGGCTTAGCACCCAGTGCTACCCCGTAATTTAAAAATGAATAACCCCTTCAGGGATCGGTGAAATTCCGTACCGGCGGTATAGCCCGCCTGCAGGATCTTCCTGCTGATTCGGTGAAATTCCGAAGCCGACAGTATAGTCTGGATGAAAGAAGGTTTAAATTTTCGGCAAAGCAATTCTTTGTCTTTGTCCCGACATTTGCATTCTTCCCCCTGAAGTATCTTCAGGGGGATTATTTTATTCTATAAGGAGGCATCTTGCCATGAAAATTACCACCCGTATCTTAGTCAGCGTCGCCGTCGGTGCGGCCATCTCCTTTATCTTGATGTTGCTGGATTTTAGCCTGCCCATTGCCCCGGCCTTTATCAAACTGGATTTATCCGACCTTCCGGCCCTGATTCTGGCCTTTGCCTTTGGTCCTCTGGCCGGCGTATTGACCCAACTAGTTAAAAATCTGCTCCACCTTTTCATTACCACCACCGCCGGCGTGGGAGAACTATCCAATTTTCTGTTAGGTTGTGCCTTTGTGGCACCGGCCGGATTCTTGTACCGCCGGAAAAAGACCCGCCTCGGCGCTCTGCTGGCTATGCTGATAGGAACCCTCTGTTTTTCCGTCATGGGTATCTTCTCCAACTACTTTATTATGTTTCCCTTCTATACCAAGGTTTCCGGCATATCCATAGAGGCTATCATCCAAATGTGCCAAAAAATCCTTCCCTTTGTCAATAGTAGGTGGAAAGTCATCCTCCTTAGCGTTACCCCCTTTAATTTTTTGAAAGGGTTTTTGGTCTCTGTGGTAACTTTTTTGATATACAAACGCCTTTCTCCCCTGCTCCACGGAAAAAAACTGTAAAATAAAGCCTTTCCCCATGCCTGTTTTAAGACATGAAAAAAACCATGCCGCGGCATGGTTTTTTGGAGCTGGAAAAGGGACTTGAACCCTCGACTTCCTCATTACGAGTGAGGTACTCTACCAACTGAGTTATTCCAGCAAATTTACATGGGACAGTATAGCACAAACACCATGGCTTGTCAAGGAGAATTTAAGAAGGAAACCGCAGAGAACCGCTCTCTGGCGGTTCTCTGCGGCTTAGCATTTCACTAACAGCAGCCGCAGCCGTTGTTTTCGTTATTGTTGCAGCAACAGGAAATCAAGATGATCAAGATGATGATCCACAGACATCCGTCGTTGCCGAATCCGTTTCCGAAACAGCCCATATCTACACCTCCTTGCCCCAGAATTTCTGTTCTCCCGCAGCGGGAGATGACGGGTGTAACGCCGTTCTTGTATTGACGCTCCGCCAATGATTGCACGGAGCCGGATTTGCTCTCTTTTGCAATAGCGGTTTTCCCGCCCTAGCCTGCAGATTGCAGACTATGTAGATCTTCAGTCACAGCAGCAATTGCTAAGGCTTCTGTTGTTATTGCCGTCGCAGCCGCAGCAGCAGAAAATCAGGATGATCAAAACAATGATCCACAGACAGGAATTATCTCCCCAACCATTTCCGCACATGCTCATTACACCTCCTATTTTGTGTTCACTTTATCCTATGCGAATCCGAATTTTTGGTTCCGCTTCTTGAAAAAATTTCTTTGACCCTCTTCACGCTCCAAAACTTTTTGTCGCCGAAAAGAAGTTATTTACAAGCAAAGAAATATCCGCTATAATAAAGCAAAGACTGCTACGAAGGGAAGGGTATCCGTGAAAAAACAACTGCTGAAAAAAACCATCCTCTGTCTGGCCCTGTTGCTCCTCTTTGCCTCTTCGGCCCAAGCCGCAGGCAATCTTTCCTTAGCGCCAACGGCCGCACCGGTCTCTCCCTATGCCACGCCGGCGCCCTCTGATCCCCCTATGAGTGCGCCAACACCCCCGCCGGCATCTACCGAGGAGGACCAGGCCTTTCTGGACTCCCTAACCCTGGCCTTTATGGACGGTATACAGGAACTAACCCCGGATCGTGCCTTTGCTCATATCAGAGCCGTCATGGTCCGTGTTCCGGAAGAAAAAACAGGTACGGCACAATGGTTTGTAGACGGCGAGGCCCAAACGGAATATGCCAGTTCCTCCTTTTCCATTTATAACGGAAAGACCACCGGCATCGACCTCTCTGTTCCCTTTGCCAAAGGCACGGCAGACTCCCAACTGACGGTAGCGCTGGAAATACGTCTAAACGGCGCTGTTCGCCGGATAGAAAAAAGGATTTCGCTGCGAAACTATGATGACGCCTGGTATGAGCAGCAGGAGGTATATCGAGTCTTGCATTTGATTCAGCCGGTGGATATTGAGGCAGAAGTTCTGCGTTTTACCCACACTTACTCCGACAAACACTTAAAACAGCGAAACGGCAGTTTAACCGCCGGCAGGCAGGTGATTTATACCGACCATCTGGGTACCGTTGCCGCCTGCGTCTGGATCCCCGAAGAGAACCGCTCCTGTTGGGTTCCTTATGCCAGCATCAAAATCTCCGATAAGGACTATACGGTATATCAGGACTTTACAGATACAGACAAGGAGATTTTTGTCAATGCCAAGGGCTACGAAAGCCAAACTCCCTACCTGATCTGGATCAATTTGGAGCGGCAGCGGGTCAATGTCTTTGAGGGCAGTAAAGGCAACTGGGAGTTGATTCGGGTTTCCACCTGTTCTTCCGGCGCCAATACCACCCCCACCCCCGCGGGGGTTATGACCTACTGCGCCTTTGGTAACGGCTGGTTTCATCCTACCTATTACGTCAAACCCATTTTGTATATGAATCTGGAACGGGGCATCGCCATGCACTCTATTCTCTTCTCGCCGGACGGCACGGTACAGGACGGCACCCAAGGCACCCCCGCTTCCCATGGCTGTGTCCGTATGCTCCCTGAAGATATTAACTGGTTGGCAGAATATATCCCCGTGGGCACCACCGTCGTGGTTTTTTAAAACAACCGCCTCCCTTTACACAAGGGAGGTTTTACCTCTATCGGGCCGTGGTTTTCCACTACAAAAAAGGCTGAACGATTCATCTCGTTCAGCCTTTTTATCTGGGCATTTTTTCTATCTTAGCAACTCCCATAGTTGCTCCGGTCTTTGGTCCCCTTCTTTTTTGCTCTGCTCCTCCATCAGGGCCAGAATCCCTTCCCGCAGTCCCGCCGCACAGACCTTAAGATACGGCGCTTCTAATTTTTGCAACAACAAAAGTCCGGGGAGAATTCCGCCGCAGATGGTGTCTGCCCGGCCCGCCTCCAGTCCCAATTCCCGGATTCGCTCCTTGGGTGTTCTTCGGCAAAGTGCGGCCAGAATCATGGCCACCCGTGCCGCTGAGAGGCAATAGCCGTGGGGTTCTGTTTTTACATCGCCCCCAAACAACCGTCCGTCCAGTTGGGGCAAAGCGCCAAAACTGCCCCCCATTCCAATCACAGGAAAACCCTTGGCCTCCTGAAAAAACGGCACCTTCTCTAACTGGGGTAAAAGCGCATCCCGTGCCGCAGCCATGGCTGCTTCTTCGTGGGTTTTTCGGAAATATCGGTCAGTCAGGGTCATGGCACCAAAGGGCAGGCTTACTTTCTCCTTTAAAGACCGGTCTTTGACCAAAATCAATTCGGTGCTGCCACCGCCAATATCGGCAATGAGATAATCCTTTTCTTCCGGCAATGCCGCAAGCACACCCCGAAAATCAAGTTGGGCCTCTTGCTGTCCCGAAATAACCTTAAGGCAGATTCCGCTCTCTTCCTGAACCCGCCGGCAAAAAGCCTCTCTGTTTTCTGCCTTTCGCACCGCGGCGGTTGCCACTGCCACAATCTCCGCACCGGCTGCCGAGGCTTCTTTGGCAAACTCCCCCAAGACAGCAATGGCACGCTGTATCGACGCTTCCTGCAAAGAACCATCCCGCTCCATGCCCTCGGCCAAACGAACCATGGTTCGCCGCCGGGCCAGGGAGACGATGTTCCCTTTTGAAGTTCTTTCCACCAAAGACATTCTGGCAGAATTAGATCCTAAATCAATCAACGCCAGTTTCATACTCCCGCTCCTTTTGCCGGTTTTATCCTTCCAGTTCCTGCATCATCTTTCGCAGGGCTGCACTGCGATGGCTGATGGCATTTTTGATATGGGGCTCCAGTTCTGCCAAGGTTTTGGCGTATTTCTCATACCAAAAAATCGGATCATAGCCAAATCCGTCCTCGCCTTGGGGTTGCAAGGTAATTCTCCCTTGGCACTCGCCCCGGAAGAATCTGGTAGGCTTTCCCGGCTCGGCCAGGGCAATGACGCAGACAAACTGCGCCGTCCGTTTGGGGAGAAGAACCCCCTCTAAGGCGGCCAATAATTTTTGGATATTCTCGCCATCGGTGGCGTTTTCCCCCGCATACCTTGCGGTATAAACCCCCGGCGCTCCGTCTAAATAATCCACACAAAGACCGCTGTCATCCGCAATGGCTGCCCTACCGGTGGCCTGGCAAATGGCTTCGGCTTTTTTGGCAGCATTGGCCTCAAAGGTGGCACCGTCCTCCACCACCTCGATCTCCCCTACTCCGGCCTCGGTCTGGGTTAGGATTTGATATCCGCTCCCTAAAATATCTTTGATTTCTTGTGCTTTGTGGGGGTTTTTGCTGGCTAAAACATAGGTTTTCATGGCATTTTCCTCTTCCTTTTCGGGGCCTCTTTTTGGCCTTCGTTTTTTCTCATACGCCTATTGTATCACATTCTTTCAAAAAATGCTACCTCTATCCTTTAGGATTCTTTCTCCTTTTGGTAATACCCCCTCCCTGACGGCGTAAACCTCTCTGTTTTTGCCCATCTTTTTTTCAAAAAAACCTTGCCGAAATTTCTTTTTTATGGTATAATGAATAGGATAAACAGAGACTTTTTTTCGGGAAGTTCTAAAAGAAAAATAAGGAGGATTTGGCCCATGAAAATCCTGTGCGATCGGGAAAAATTAAGCGAGGCTGTCGGGGTGGTTTCCCGGGCAGTTTCTGGACGCAGCAGCCTGAGTGTTCTGGAGGGAATTTACCTTCGGGCCGATGCCGACGGCACCGTAACCTTAATCGGCAACGACCTGGAAATCGGGATTGAGGCAAAGATTTCCGCCTCGGTGTCCCAGCCTGGCGAGGTGGTACTGGGCGGTAAAATGATCGGCGGTATTTTGCGGATGCTGCCGGCAGACCAAGTAAGCCTGGATGTCAACGAAAAGAACACCGCCCTGATTAAAAGCGGTGCGGCAAAGTTTGAAATCGCCGGGATTCCTGCCGCCGATTTTCCTGACCTGCCCTTGGTGGAGTCGGAGTATTCCATCAGCATCCCCGGCAACCTCCTAAAAGATATGATTGCCAAGACTATTTTTGCCGTGGCAACCACCGACAACAACCCGGTTCTCACCGGCTGTCTGTTGGAAATCGAAAAATCCGGATTGACCATGGTTGCTCTGGACGGATATCGGATGGCTGTCCGCCGTGCGCCTATGCCCAACGACTTTGCGGAGAAAAAAATGATTATTCCCTCTAAGTCCCTTTCGGAATTATCCCGCATTTTAGGGGACGGGGAAGAACCGGTGCAGATCCATGCCACCGGACGCCACGCCATTTTCGTCTTTGACGGTTACCGTATGGTCACCCGCCTTATCGAGGGGAACTACATGAACTACCAAAGCGTGATCCCCAAAGAAAGCAGCATTACCCTTACCTGTTCCGCTGCCAAACTCACCGAATCCATTCAAAGAGCCTCTTTGATGATTCTCAACGATGTGGTAAAGAGTCCGGTGAAGTTTTTAATTGAGGATGGTAATATTAACATTTCTTGTGCCACTTCTGCCGGCTCGGTGGATGACAATATTCCCGCCGACATCAAAGATGCCAGTTTGGAGATCGGCTTCTATAACCGGTATCTGCTGGAGGCCTTTCGGGTGATCGACACCGAGACGGTACAACTGCAGTTTAGCAGTCCCACCAGTCCTTTGGTTCTGGTTCCGCCGGAGGGGGATGGCTTCCTTTATCTGATTCTGCCCTTGCGGCTGAAAGCGGAATAATGCAAGCGAAACGACTGGAACTAACAAATTTTCGAAACTATACAAGGCAAAGTCTGGAATTTGGAGAGGGTGTCAATATTCTCTTTGGGGATAATGCTCAGGGGAAAACCAACGTCTTAGAAGCCGTTTATCTCTTTGCCATGGGCAAGGGCGGCAGATCCCGACGGGACGCAGAACTGATCCGTCACGGACAGGCTCAGGCAGACCTGGTGCTGGACTTTTTCGACGGGACGCGGGATCTTCGGGGAGAGATGACCCTTTTCCCCAACCGCCGCAAGGCTATTACCATCAACGAGGTCCCCATCCGCCGCAACAGCCAGTTGATAGGGCGGTTTCGGGTGGTCTACTTTGGGCCTGAGTATCTTGGGATTGTGAAAGAAGGCCCCAAGGCCCGGCGGAAAAATATTGATATTCTAATCAGCCAACTTCGGCCTCCCTATGTTTCGGCTCTGTCCAGTGCCAAAAAACTGGTGGAGAGCAAAAACGCCCTTTTGAAGATGGACCGCCCCAATACCGCAATGCTGGAGATTCTCAACGAGAAATTGGCTGCGGTTTCGGCCGAGATTATAGCCTTCCGGACAGAATATATCGAGAAAATGGGCAGCCTGGCCGGCCGGTTGCAAAAGGAGATTTCCGGCGGCAACGATACCTTGACCCTTCGCTACCTCTCCTGTATCGGGGAAAGCCGCGGTCTTTCGGTTTCCGACCTGACCGCAAGGCTGTCTGCCAAACTGGAAGAGGTGCGCCGGCGGGAACTGGACCACCGGGAATCCATCCTTGGCCCCCATCGTGAAGATATCGAATACCAAATCAATGGCCAAGACGCCAAGGCCTATGCCTCTCAGGGGCAACAAAAAACCATTGTGTTGGCGCAAAAACTGGCAGAAGTAGAACTGATCCAACAGGAAACCGGAGATCTTCCGGTCCTCCTTTTAGATGATATTATGAGCGAACTGGACCGAAAACGGCAGGAATTTATCCTTCATCATATAAAGTCCATGCAGATGCTGATTACCTGTACCGATGTGGAAGGCTTTTCCTTTGGGGAAAACCCCCGCCTATTTTTGGTGGAAAACGGCAATATCACCCAGCAAATTTCTAAATAAGAACAAGGAGGTCCCGCTATGTATCTGCATTTAGGCAGCGACACCGTGGTCAACACCAAAAACGTCATTGCCATTTTAGACCTAGAGAGCACCTCCATGTCCAAAAATACCAAAGAATTTTTAAAAATTGTAGAAGAAGAGGGGTTTGTCCGAAACGTATCGGAAGAACTTCCCAGAACCTTTGTCCTATGCGAAATCGACGGCCAATCTGTCATTTATATCACGAATATTTCTTCCAAAGCGCTGGCCGGACGTGCCAAACGCTGGAAATGACGCAATCGGCAGAGAAAATCCTCTTGCCCTACCCATATGAGCAATGACAGAAACTCCTGTTACCCGCTCCTATCCGGCTCACGATAGGACGGCAATGCTTTGATTCTGTGAGTCAGAAAGGCTTGATCCACTATGGCAGAAGATCAAAAACCCATTTCCTTGACCGAGGAGCATATGACCAGCGTACCGGTGGAAACAGAATACGATGAAAACCAGATTCAGGTTCTGGAGGGTTTAGAGGCCGTCCGGAAGCGTCCGGGTATGTATATCGGCTCTACCACCACCCGGGGTCTGCACCATTTAGTCTATGAAATCGTAGACAACTCTATCGACGAGGCCTTGGCCGGATATTGTACCGATATCGAAGTGGCCATCGAGGAGGATAACTCCATCACCGTTTCCGACAACGGCCGGGGTATCCCTACCGGTATTCACCCCAAGGAAGGTGTTCCGGCGGTGGAACTGGTCTTTACCAAACTCCATGCCGGCGGAAAATTCGGTGGCGGGGGATACAAAGTCTCCGGCGGTCTGCACGGTGTCGGCGCATCGGTGGTCAACGCACTTTCCACCTTTTTGGAGGTAGAAATCTTTGACGGCAAGAAGGTCCACTACCAGCGCTACGAACAGGGCAAACGCTGTGCCCCCCTGAAAGTAATCGGGGATACCGACAAGACGGGAACCCGGGTTCATTTTAAGCCGGACGGCGCTATTTTTGAAGATCTGGTTTACAATTTTGACACCTTATTGCTCCGGTTGCGGGAACAAGCCTTCTTAAATGCCGGAATCCAAATCATTCTCAAAGACCACCGTCCTGATGCACCGGAGAATCACAAAGAAGTGCATCTTCGGTACGACGGCGGTATTAAAGAGTTTGTGGAATACGAAAATCGGAACAAAGAAGCCATCCATCCCGATGTCATTTATGTGAACACGGTTCGGGAAACTTGCGAGGCAGAAGTTGCCATGCAGTATAATGACGGCTACAGCGAAAACATCATCAGTTTTGCTAACAATATCAATACCACCGAAGGCGGTACCCACGAAACCGGCTTCAAAGCAGCCCTTACAAAGGTCATCAATGATTACGCCAAAAAATACGGATTCCTAAAAGACAACGATGATAACCTCAAGGGCGAAGATGTCCGGGAAGGCCTGACTTGTATCATCAGCGTGAAGGTTACCGAAGCACAGTTTGAAGGCCAGACCAAAACCAAGTTAGGCAACGGCGAAATGCGCTCCATTGTGGAAAAAATGGTCAACGAGAAGTTGGGTGAATTTTTCGAAGAAAATCCCAGCGTTGCCAAGATTGTGGTGGACAAGGCTCTAACGGCCTCCCGTGCCAGAGAGGCTGCCAAACGTGCCAGAGAGAACACCCGCCGCAAAAGCGCCTTGGAAAGCAGCACCCTGCCGGGTAAACTGTCCGATTGCTCCGATCGGGACAATACCTATACCGAAATTTATATCGTCGAGGGAGATTCGGCGGGCGGCAGCGCCAAGCAGGGTCGGGATCGGCGGTTTCAGGCCATCTTGCCCCTTTGGGGAAAGATGCTCAACGTGGAAAAGGCCCGCATTGACAAAGTCTACGGCAACGACAAACTCATGCCGGTGATTACCGCTCTGGGTGCCGGCATTGGCGAGGATTTTGATGTTTCTAAAATCCGTTACGGCAAGGTGGACATTATGGCCGATGCCGACGTAGACGGTGCCCATATCCGAACCTTGATGCTGACCTTCTTCTTCCGTTTTATGGGTCCCCTAATCGAAGAAGACCACGTCTACATTGCCCAACCGCCCCTTTATAAAATCAGTCGGGGCAAAGTCGACAAATACGCTTACAGCGACAGCGAACTCCAAGAGATTCTTACCGAGATGGGGGATGGGAAAGCCCCCGCCATTCAGCGGTACAAAGGTCTTGGTGAAATGAATCCCGACCAGCTTTGGGAAACCACCATGAATCCGGAAACCAGAATCATGCTGCAAGTAACGCTGGAAGACGCCAGACAGGCAGACGAAACCTTTACCATTCTCATGGGGGACAAGGTAGAACCCAGACGGAAATTTATCGAGGATTATTCCTCTACCGTCATGAATCTGGATATCTAAAGGAGGTCTTTGGATGATTAAGATAGAAAAGGCCCATGTTATGAACTTAGAAGGTGCTATCCGTGGCGCCAGAAATCCTATGAACAGTTGGGATCGGACCGACAGCCGGTATGACGAGCAAGGCAACTATCTTTTAGGTCCCAACGACTTGGATCTTGCCAAGCGTCTTTGCAAAGCGGGTTCGGATCACCGAAAGTTTATCCGGCAGATTCTGGTTTCGGTGGACATTACTGCGCCCATGTACTGGTGGAAAGAATTTGACACCTATAAGGTAGGCACGGTGGCCAACTCTACCAGCACCATGCACAAACTCCACAGCAAACCCTTTGCCTTAGATGATTTTAGCCATGACCATTTAAGTCCCGAGGCCGAGGAGGCGTTGCTGCAGTTTATGGCGTTTTTGGAGAAACGGCGCCTCTCTTTTGTGGAAAGCAAAAGCAAGGCAGACTGGTATGATTTGATTCAACTGTTGCCATCCAGTTATAACCAGACCCGCACCGTTACCATGAACTATGAGAATCTGCTGAATATGTATTTTGCCCGCCGCAACCATAAATTGGAGGAGTGGCATACGTATTGCGACTGGATTCTCTCTTTGCCCTATACAAAAGACCTTTTTTTGCAGACAGAAAAGGCATGATCCCCCTTTTTTAGATTTCCCTTGACAAATCAAAAAAAATGTATTATGATACATTTGTAATTTTGAAATGGAGAGGTGAATCAAAATGGCTTATACAATTAACGAAGATTGCATCAAATGCGGTGTTTGTGCCAGCGAATGTCCCGTATCCTGCATCATCGAAGGGGATGCAACCTACGAAATTAATGCAGATGAGTGCATCGATTGCGGCAACTGCGCAAATGTATGTCCTGTAGATGCTCCTCAGGCATAAGGATGAATTGTAAAAGGGGCGTATCCAAATCCGGATACGCCCCTTTTTTATGGATTTTAGAAAGGAAGGTCGGAAATGAATCAAGGATTGCTGGAAAAGGGAATTCTCGCCCTGGGCGGCAGTTTGAGCCGGGAACAACTGGAGCAGTTTGCGGCATATTCTGCCTTGCTGAAAGAATGGAACGAGAAGATGAACCTAACCGCCATTACCGATGATGACGGAATTACGGTTAAGCATTTTTTGGACAGTGTTCTTCCGTTATTTCATGTAGAATTAGCAAAAGACAGTCATCTTGCCGATATTGGAACCGGTGCCGGTTTCCCCGGTATTCCCCTAAAAATTCTCCGCCCTGATCTCTCTGTGACTTTGGTGGATGCCCTCCAAAAGAGAGTTACCTTTTTAGAGGAGGTCTGTAACCGCCTTGGCCTTACCAAGGTAACCTGTATCCACGGCCGTGCCGAGGAACTGGGTAAGAATCCTGCCTATCGGGAACAATTTGACTTGGTGACATCCCGCGCGGTGGCCAACTTAAAAATACTGGGAGAATACTGTCTGCCTTTGGTTAAGGTAGGCGGCCGCTTTCTGGCTTTAAAGGCAGAGACGGTAGAGGCCGAACTGCTGGAGGCAAAACCCATGCTGGGCACTCTGGGCGGCGGAAAACCGCAAATGATCAAAGCACCGCTTCCCGAAAGCGAGATGTTGCGTACCTTGGTTGTTGTTCAAAAAGAGCGGCCTACCCCCTCTCAGTTTCCCCGCCGCGCCAATAAAATGAAATAAAAGGATTTTCAATAGGCTCCCTTGTGTAAAGGGAGCTGGCGAGCAAGGCGAGCCTGAGGGATTGTTACCAACAACCCTTCCGTCAAAACCTCCGGTTTTGCCACCTTCCCTTACACAGGGAAGGCTTTTTCGTTGTCCTTAAGAACACCATCTACCCATCAATAGGTAAATAAAAGGATTTTTAAATAGGCTCCCTTGTGTAAAGGGAGGCTTTACCACTGGCACTCACCTCCCTTACACAGGGAAGGCTTACCCTCTATCGGGCCGTGGTTTCGTTATACAAAAAGGCAGAAACGATACATCGTTTCTGCCTTTCAAATTGGCTTTTTATTCTTCCCCTCGATATTTTTCGATGACAGCCTTAACGGTTTCTGCTGCCGGACCGCCGGTTAATTTCCGCTGATTGACACAGGTTTCCAGTGAAATAGCCTGATAAATGTCCTCGTCAATCAGGGGGGAGAAGGTCTGCATCTCCTCGGGAGAGAGGGCCTCGATGACGGTATCCTTTTCGATACAATAGGCCACCATTCGTCCTACCACCCCATGGGCATCCCGGAAAGGCAATCCCTTCTTGACCAGATAATCCGCCACATCGGTCGCATTGGTAAAACCGCCTTTAGCACCGGCCAGCATCTTTTCCTCCCGCACCCGCAAGGTAGCCAGCATCCGCTCAAACACCGGCAGACACATCTTGACGGTATCCACTGCGTCGAAAATCTGTTCTTTATCCTCTTGCATATCCTTGTTATAGGCCAGAGGAAGCCCCTTCATCATGGTCAGCAGTCCCAACAAAGAACCATAGACCCGTCCTGTCTTTCCACGGGTAAGTTCGGCTACATCCGGATTCTTCTTCTGGGGCATAATGCTGGAACCCGTGCTATATGCATCGTCCAATTCGATAAAACTGAATTCATGAGAACTCCAAAGGATCAACTCCTCGGAAAACCGGCTCAGATGCATCATAATCCCCGATAAGTCAAAGGCCAGTTCGCAGACGAAATCCCGATCCGAAACCCCGTCCAGACTATTTTGGGTAATGCCGTCAAAACCCAGTTTCTCTGCTACAAACTCCCGATCTAAGGGGTATGTAGTACCGGCCAGCGCACCGCTGCCCAGAGGCATTTGGTTCATTCTCTTTCGACAGTCCAAAAGCCGCTCGCCGTCCCGCCGGAACATCTCATAATAGGCCATCAAATGATGGGCCAGGGTAATGGGTTGCGCCTTTTGCAGGTGGGTATAACCCGGCATAATGGTAGAAAGGTTCTTTTCTGCTAAATCTAAAATGGTCAGTCGCAGCGCCTTCACCATGCCTGCAATTACGTCCAGTTCATGACGCAGATACATCCGAATATCCAAGGCCACCTGATCGTTCCGGCTCCGGCCGGTATGCAGCCGCTTCCCTACATCGCCGATTCTTGCAATCAGCAAGGTTTCGATGTTCATATGGATATCCTCCGCATCAATGGCAAACTCCACCTTGCCGGCCTCGATATCCTCTTTGATTTCTCCCAGCGTTTTGACAATCAACGCCGCATCTTGGGCAGGAATAATGCCCTGCCGTCCCAGCATCTCGGCGTGGGCCTGGCTTCCTTGGATGTCTTGCGCATACATCCGTCCGTCAAAACGGATGGAAGAATTAAAATCATCTACCAACCCATCTGTGGCCTTGGAAAACCGGCCTCCCCAAAGTTTTGCCATAGTCTTTCTCCTTACTTCCTTTTTGCTCTCAGAAATTTTCTATTTTTTTAGGGCTGCCGGAAGGCAGCCCCGAAAAAGCCCTTATTTCTCGTTTTTCTTCTTCATCAATGCCCGGACCTTAAGAGGCAGACCAAACAGATTGATAAAGCCTTCGGAATCTTTGTGGCTGTAAAGTTCACGGCTGTCGCCAAAACTTGCAATGTCTTCGTTATACAAAGAATAAGGAGATTTTGCTCCTGCCGGAGACGCTACCCCTTTATATAACTTCATCCGCACCTCGCCGGTGACGGTTTCTTCCATAGAATCCACCATGGCAGAAAGTGCCTCCCGCAGGGGGGTATACCATTTTCCGTCATAGACCAATTCGCTAAACTTAATGGCCGCCTGCCGCTTAAAGGCCTGGGTATCCCGATCCAGACAAAGATATTCCAGTTCCTGCAAGGCAGCATATAAAATAGTGCCGCCCGGAGTTTCGTAAACGCCGCGGGATTTCATGCCTACCAGACGATCCTCTACAATATCGGCAATCCCGATGCCATTGGCACCGCCCAACGCGTTGAGTTTTTCTACCAAGGGCCGGGGCGCCATTGCTTCCCCGTCGATGGATACCGGAACACCCTTTTCAAACCCGATGGTAACATAGGTGGGCGCATCCGGCGCCTTTTCCGGAGAAACGCCTAACTTTAACAGGCTGTCCAGTTGGGGTTCGTTGGCCGGATCTTCCAGATCCATTCCCTCGTGGCTGATATGCCAGATGTTCCGGTCTCTGGAATACAAATCCTTCTTGGTAACCGGAATCTCAATGCCATGGGCCTCGGCATAATCTACTGCATCCTCACGGGATTTAATGTCCCAAATCCGCCAGGGAGCAATAATCTTCAAATGGGGGGCTAAGGCCTTGATGGTCAGTTCGAACCGAACCTGATCGTTACCCTTGCCGGTAGCACCGTGACAGATGGCAACAGCACCTTCCTGCTCTGCAATCTCTACCAACCGCCGTGCAATAATAGGCCGTGCGTGGGAGGTACCCAGCAGGTATTTTCCTTCATAAACCGCCCCTGCTTTCAGGGTTGGGAAGATAAAGTCCTCCACATACTCGTCCTGTAAATCCTCGATATATATTTTCGAAGCACCGCTAGCCTTGGCGCGTTCTTCCAGCCCATCGGTTTCCTTGCCCTGTCCTACGTCACCGCAAACCGCAATGACTTCGTAGTCATAGTTCTCAATCAACCAGGAGATAATGATGGACGTGTCCAGTCCGCCGGAATAAGCCAGTACAACCTTTTCTTTTGCCATTGTAAATTCCTCCAAACTATGATATAATAGTATTATATACCACCCTGTGGGGTTTTTCAAGTGCTATTCCAAAAAATTTTGACCAAACTTGAGGAAAAAATCATGATTATTTTAGGAATCGACCCCGGCTTTGCCATTGTGGGTTACGGCGTGCTGGAGTATCAAAACAATCACTTTAAGCCGTTGGGCTTTGGCGCTATTACCACCGACGCCAAAACCCCTATGCTTGACCGGTTTTTATCCATCTACAACGACCTAACCCGCATCATTGAAGAATATCGGCCTGATTTTATGGCCATTGAGGAACTCTTCTTTAACAGCAACCAAAAAACCGCCATCAATGTGGCACAAGCCAGAGGCGTTCTCCTTCTTGCTGCCTTGCAACATGATGTACCCGTCTTTGAATATACCCCCTTACAGGTAAAGCAGGCGGTGGCCGGCTACGGCCGGGCGGAAAAAAGCCAGGTCCAACAAATGGTCAAACTTCTTTTGAATTTGGAAAAAGTGCCAAAGCCTGACGATACCGCAGACGCACTGGCCATTGCCATCTGCCATGGCCATTCCTATAACCCCCGCCGCCCTCTGGGCTAAGGCCTAGAAACACCCTGTTTACGGCATCTTTGAAAGAATATTTATCTTAAAATACCAGCCATGAAAGGCCGCAGCAAATCGCTGCGGCCTTTTTCTGTCCCACAAAATTTTTCTTATACACCATCTAAAAGACACGGTATGACACCCAAATCCATTGTATACTCTTTTTGTAGTCGGCGCCGGCTGCAAAATCTGCTGCAAAACGCAGCCAAAGGAGTGATTGTATGTCATTTTGGTATGACAAAAAAGGAAAAACCTACACATCCAACGGGTATTCTTCCTGGCTCAAATGCTATGCCGAGCATTTGATTGCTGCCTTGCGGGGAGAGATTTCCACCCTTTTGCACCGTCACTACGACGGGTTGGAGGGAAACCACAAGGCAGAGGATGTGCGCTATGACGCCGCTTCCTCGGTCAAGGAAGCCATCGACCAAAACGCTGCCGCCTCGGCACAGAAAGAGGCGGAGTTAAGGCAAGCATTAAAAGAGGAGGCCGCCGT
>JAZRPL010000136.1:0-2184 GCA_045649245.1 Ructibacterium sp. | reverse complement strand
CTTTACAAAGAAAATCCCGCACCCCAAAGGCCCCCTTGTGTAAAGGGGGCTGGCAAAAATCTCTGATTTTTGACTGGGGGATTGTACAGTATCGACAGAAAACAATCCCTCCGTCTTTTGCTCCGCAAAATCCACCTCCCTTTACACAAGGGAGGCTATAAAAAATCGCCACTCCGAAGAGTGGCGATTTTATTGTTAGCAATTAGCCCTTGATGGGGAGCGAGCCGAGCGCTGCCGGTGGCAGATACAGCGAGGTGAGCGAGTGGCAGCGGTCGATAAAATCGAGGATCTGCGTAAGCCCGAAGATTTTATCGGGCACCGCAACAGGGGCGCCTGTGGTGCTATCCGCAAAAGGGGGAGATTACTTTATGCACAAAGTACCGTTTCTTTCTGCGACAGAAAAAAGAATCGTTCGTTCTTTGCATTCCTCGCAAGGTTGATTGGGGGAATGGCAGCAGAGATACTGTTTTCCGTCGGTATCTGCAAAAATCATACCATGACCACCGTCATGATGGTCAATATCGTTCCTTTTGTATAGCGGTGCATTCTCGTGCACCCACTGTCCACTCACTTCACCATTTTGACTGTGGGCAATAGCGATACAGTAACCGTTGTCTTCAAAATTAGACCAAAGCATCAGCAGTCTACCGTCACTTAATCTGTGCATAAAACAGCCGTCAGTAACCCTTTTGTTTGTCCACGGTGCGCTGTCGGCACGAAAGATTTCAACAGGCTCTGATATGATACGGGATAAGTCATCGGAAAGTTTGGCAATAGCCATTCTGCCGATGTGATCGTTGGTGCAGGTCCATTCGTGGACAAAGACAAGCCAAGGCTGATTGTTTTTATCTACATAAAAGGTTCCGTCAATGGCGTCAATATCGTGGGGGGTTATATGACCGTCGCTGATTTCAACAAAAGGTCCCGTTGGGGACGGTGCTTTCAGGATCGATGTGCCTCTGTGATTTGTTTTTGAAGAATAATAGGAGGCGAGCATGTAATATGAGCCGTTGTACTTATGTACTTCAGGTGCCCAAAATTGCTTCTGTGCATGAGCGGGTTTCTGATAGATAAGCTTTTCCGTTTTCTTCCATTCACCCGATAGGCTTCCGCTATCATTCACATAGCAATCCCATGTGGTGTTATCCCAGTCTTTGTTTAAAACACCCGTTCCGTATAAATAATAGACGCCGTCATCAACAAGCATAAACGGGTCACGGAGTCCCTCCACATTCGTAACTATCATATTTTCACCTCCATACAAAGCTATTTTAACTATTGTAACATAACACCTAAAATAACACAATATCCGCCCGAATTTCTTCGGGCGGATACTTTTTTGATTTATAAAGTCAGCAATTACTTGCTTTCTTTGATTGCAGACTGTGGTGCTGACTGCAAAAGGGGGAAATTATCTTTCTGTTATTGCTTCGTCAGTATTCTCTGACCAAAACAAAGTATAACCGTCTACCTCTGCATCATCTGCGCAAATAATAAAACTTTTCCCATTACTCATGGTGAATTTGATTTCGTCAAATGTCTCATCTGTGGGTGCTACAAAATCAATACCGTCCTCTAACCACTTGCTATAATCATTCGTTACAGAACGAAACGACACATCCACTATGCTACTATATTCTAAATTACAGGTTTCTATTCGATATATTTTGTTGGTGCGAAAATCGTGAATATCGTTAACCGTGTTAAAGAAATCTTTTTCCCGCAGTTTGCAGTATGCATCTTCTTCCAACGAGGTCAATTTTCTAAACTGAATATCCAAAGCATCGATAAAGCGATAATCAATTACCAAGCAGAATTCATTTTCAAGCAAAATATAAACTTCGGTATCAGTGCTATAAGTGCGATAACCTCTATGATGGTTCCAAGACATTGGAGCAATAGAAAAAATCGCCTTAATTTTTGATTGCTGCAAATCCTGCATAATAGAATTGAAGTATTTTATTGTTTCTGATTTTTTAGAGAAATCTGTCATTGATCTCACCTCTTGATTGCAGTATATCACACCATAAGTCCAATATAAAGGACTTTATTAGTTATGAGTTTAGAGTTATGAATTCGGCTTTGCCGAATGTTATGATATGATTGCCCGATGGAATCAGCGTTGCCGAAGGCAACTCATAACTTGGCGGAGCCAATCATAACGGGTCGATGTGGGCATCGACC
>JAZRPL010000135.1:0-3208 GCA_045649245.1 Ructibacterium sp. | reverse complement strand
AACCCAAGTTTATCAATCTCAAGCCGAGCAAGCGCATGATCTGCAACCTCACGGGTAATCACCCCATCCGATACCACCTGCGCAAAATCTCGAACTCGACGCAATAAACGATTCGCAATACGCGGAGTTCCACGGGAACGCGATGCAATTTCTGCCGCACCGGAGGAATCAATAGCAATTCCCAAAATGTCGGCACTCCGTTTGATGATAGTTGATAGTTCTTCTACCGTATAGATTTCTAATCGGCTGATAACACCAAACCGGTCCCGCAGCGGCGCAGCCAAAGCACCGGCACGAGTGGTTGCACCAATTAAGGTAAACCGAGGTAAATCCAAGCGAATTGACCGGGCTGACGGTCCCTTTCCGATGATAATATCCAAGGCATAATCCTCCATCGCCGGATAGAGAATTTCTTCTACACTTCGGTTAAGCCGATGAATCTCATCCACAAAGAGAATGTCATCCTGCCCTAAATTGGTTAAAAGGGCTGCCAAATCCCCCGGCTTTTCAATGGCCGGACCCGACGTGATTCGAAGATTAACTCCCATTTCATTGGCAATAACACCGGCAAGGGTTGTCTTTCCAAGTCCTGGCGGCCCATACAAGAGGACATGATCCAATGCCTCTCCCCGATCTCTCGCAGCTTTGATAAAGATTTTCAGATTTTCCTTTGCTTTAGTCTGTCCAATGTACTCATCCAAAACTTTGGGGCGCAAACTTCGTTCGCTCTCACCATCTTCGGCTATCTCCGCTGTGGTAATAATTCTATTTTCCTCATCCATCATCTATTATCCCTCCGGTTCAGTCTTGATTCATCCTCGCAAAAGGTTCTTCAAACCGACCTTTACCATTTCTTCCACCGTTCCGGTAACGCCCTGCAGTGCTCTTTTCGCCTCCTGTGCAGAATACCCCAGCACCACCAAGGCAGAAACCGCTTCATTTTCCCCGTCCATTTCCTGGGTAAAAATCTCTTCTTTGGGAATATCTGTAAGTTCCACTCCTTTAAACTTATCTTTCAATTCCAAGATAATACGCTGTGCGCCTTTGGGTCCCAACCCCGGTGTATGAGAAGCGAGGTATTTTGCATCATTGGTTACCACACAAAGCGCAAACTTGGATGGAGAAATATTAGAAAGCAAACTGGCTGCCGTCTTGGCACCGACTCCGGAAACACCCAGAATCATTTCGAAAATATTCCGCTCCTCTAAGGTGGAAAAGCCATAAAGGGCACAAATATCAGAGGCGGTTTTCAAATTCAAATAAGTATAGAGTTTTCCCATTTCCCCTACATCGCCTAAATCATTTAAAGACGCCACCGTAGAAAAAATCTGATACGCCACACCGCCTGCCTCAATCACAGCAAAACTTTCAGTTTTTTGCACTATTTTTCCGGCAATATAATAAAACATAGTATTCCCCCACTGCCCAGTGTCCGGCCGTAATCGTTACTGCTTCATCTCTCGATTCCGTGCAACACAGGCATCTACCGCTGATTGTAGCGAAGTACGAAATCCGGTACGCTCCAGTTCGCAAACCGCAGCGATAGTTGTTCCGCCCGGTGAGCAAACACGATCTTTCAGTTCTTCCGGATGAATCCCGGTTTCCAAAACCATTTTTGCACTACCCTCTACTGCTTTTGCAGCAAGTTTTAATGCATTTTCCTTGGTCAGTCCATGCCGAACACCGGCGTCAGCCAAGGCATCAATCATCATATATACATAAGCCGGACTGCTGCCGTGGATTGCCGTGGCAATTTCCAGTTCTGTCTCAGGAAGTCGTAACGCTGCACCAATACTTTCAAAGATGGATAAAACCATCTCGACTTCTTCTTCCGATAAATTGGCATTGGGCGTGACAACTGTCATGCCACACCCCACCTGAGCCGGTGTATTGGGCATGGTACGAACAATCTTTTTATCTTGCCCGAGTCGACTCTCCAAAAAGGACAGAGTTACCCCGGCGGCAATAGAAAGATAGATCTTATCCTGGCTGCCTTCCATTTCTTGAAGAACAGATTCCATCACTTTGGGCTTGACGGCAAAAACAATGATATCGCATTCTTTTTCGATAACAGAATTCTCTTCTGTTATCATAACACCGCATTCCTTCCAAACTTCACGCTTTTTAGGATCCATATCCGAAATCATCGCATCGCAAGGTGCAATAATCTTAGCATGCAGCATTCCACCAAGCAGAGCAGAGGCCATATTCCCCGCTCCAATAAACCCGATTTTCATAGAAAAACACCTCTCCGTTATACGGTAAGTTCCACTTCCTCTACCATTTCTTTGTTTTCGGCCAGAATCGGGTCAACATAGTCCGCCACAAATTCTTCTACCTGATTCGGCGCCCGTCCAACAAAGTTCTCCGGCTTCAAAATTGCAGTTACTTCCTCCATAGAAAGACCAAAAGCCGCATCATCCACAATTCTCTCAATCAAGTCATTGGGATTCCCTTCCTCCTTGACTACCTTTGCAGCAGCCATAGAATGGGTTCGAATGCGTTCATGCAATTCTTGACGGTCTCCGCCTTTCTTCACCGCATCCATCAAAATATTTTCCGTTGCCATAAAAGGAAGTTCAGAAAAAATTCTCTGCTCAATTACCTTAGGATATACCACCAGTCCCTTGGCAACATTCATATAAATATTCAAAATAGCATCTACGGTCAAAAATGCCTCTGCAACGCTGATCCGCTTGTTGGCCGAGTCATCCAGCGTCCGCTCAAACCATTGGGTCGAAGTAGTAATGGCCGGATTTAGTGCATCACAAATCACATAACGGGCTAAAGAACAAATTCTTTCACTGCGCATGGGATTTCTCTTGTATGCCATAGCCGAAGAACCAATCTGATTTTTCTCAAAAGGCTCCTCAACTTCTTTTAAATGTTGTAGCAAACGAATATCATTGGCAAATTTATATGCACTTTGAGCAACTCCACTAAGGGTTGAGAGCATCTGATAATCCAATTTCCGGGAATAGGTTTGTCCTGAAACAGGGAAATAGTTTGTATACCCCATTTTCTCACAGATTTTCTGCTCTAATTCTTTAATTTTCTCCTGATCGCCGTTGAAAAGTTCCATAAAACTAGCCTGGGTTCCCGTGGTTCCCTTAGACCCCAGCAATGCCGCACGGCTCAGCTGAAAATCAATGTTTTCCAAATCCATGATCAGTTCCCAGATCCACAAGGAAGCACGTTTTCCAACGGT
>JAZRPL010000134.1:0-1386 GCA_045649245.1 Ructibacterium sp. | reverse complement strand
TAACCTCACCGATTTTCTACAAGACCAACGGAAATTTTAATTTAGGTAACGGCAAAGTCAAAAACGGAAATATCTATTTCTGCGAAGCCGGAATTGTTTGTGTTTGTTTAGAAAGCAAACCGTATTCACTGGATGAAATTTCAATTCAGAACATTGATCATTTCTCCTACACATTAACTCAACTAAACATCTTTACAAAAGACGATCGCTTATTCATAATCACAGCGCCAAAAGTTGATGAAATTATCAACATCTTAATTATAAATGGTTGGATTCTACCGAGGTGATAGTATGACAAGATCAGAATTCATAGAATTACTCAAAAGCAACAATATATCTACCACCATTATTCACTTCGAAAACTCGGTTGCAGATGGATACTACATGATGAAAAACTACCATCGCTGGGAGGTCTTTTTCCGCGAGCGGGGACAGGATTACGATTGTATGGGTTTCCCCTCCGAAAGTGATGCGTTAGAATATTTGCTCAAGAAATTATCAAAGGCTTGACCGGGTAGGTCAAGCCTTTTTGCGTCGGGAGCAAGCCCCCGCTCTACGATTAGAATAATGTTGTTATCCAATAAATCAAGCCATAAACTACACTTGCCGACACACCGTAAACTATCACTGGCCCGGCGATGGTGAACATCTTTGCGCCCACGCCGAGGATGAAGCCCTCTGCTTGTGTCAACTTAGGACCCATATATTCGTGTTCCATTAGGACTTAAATTTTACATAATTTTCACACTTTAACTTCCGCAGTATGTTTTAATAAAATAAAGGAGTGATTCTATGAAAACAGTAAAAGCCTTAAAAATCACATCTGTATTGAACAGCATCTTTTGCCTCTTCTGTATTGCTTCAACCATTTGCTTTGCAGTCAATCGATATTTTGATCTGCGTGTCTTTTTTGATATTGCCAACATCTTGGTATACGGCTGGATTATTAACCCTGTCGCAATTATATCCTTTGTAGTCTGTCTTGTGCTATTTATATGTGAGCACAAAGAATCCGAAGCAAAGCAAGTTATGGGAAAGAAGTGGGTGTGGATATTTGTTTGGCCTGTTATTACTACAGTCCTTTACCTGACCGCAGGAGTATTAACCGTAGCTTTTACCGGTGGTGTATGATAAAAAGGCTTGACCAATTGGTCAAGCCTTTTCTTATTTGAACATTTGGCAAATCCAATAAATCAAGCCATATACCACACTCGCACTCACGCCGTAGACGATCACCGGCCCAGCGATGGTGAACATCTTTGCGCCGACGCCGAAGATGAAGCCCTCCGTTTTGAACTCCACAGCCGGGGCGGCGATGGAATTGGCAAAGCCCGTAATGGGCACCAGCGTGCCGGCGCCGGCATATTTCGCCAGATTATCGTAAAG
>JAZRPL010000133.1:0-88169 GCA_045649245.1 Ructibacterium sp. | reverse complement strand
ATATCTGCCCTGAGAAGAGTCATACTTCAAAAGATGTGCCAGCATCTTGGGATCGGTCAAATCGTTAATAGCAACGACCTCATACCCCTCTGCGCCAAACATCTGTCTGAATGCCAAACGGCCAATACGGCCAAATCCGTTAATCGCTACTTTTACTGCCATAGTAAAGTACCTCCTAAATATAATTATAATTTTTTCTTGCGTTTATTTTACCGCATAAGCAGGAAATATACAAGTGCTTTTTGAAAATTTGTGAAAATTTTAACTTCCTATTACAGAAACCTGTTATTTTTCACCTAATTTTTGTAGAAAACTCCGAGTCCGCTCATTTTGTGGATTGCCAATGACCTGTTCCGGCGTCCCTTCCTCTGCCACCAATCCGTCTGCCATAAAAATAATTTTATCGCTGACGTTTTTTGCAAAGTCAATCTCATGGGTCACAATCACCATGGTAATATGCTCTGCCGCAAGACGGCGAATAACCTTTAAAATCTCGCCGGTCAGTTCCGGATCGAGTGCGGAGGTCGGTTCGTCAAAAAACAGAATTCTTGGCTTTAAAGCCAGTGCCCGAGCAATAGAAACCCGCTGTTTTTGACCGCCGGAGAGTTCACAGGGATAATTTTGCAGTTTCTCAGACAGGCCGACACGAGCCAAAATATCCTCTGCGTTTCTGCGGATTTCCTGTTCGATTTCCTTTCGGTTCTCTTTAAAATCCGGCCGTTCCTTTGCCAAAAGTTTGGGAGCCAGCATGACATTTTCAATGACATTGTATTGGGGAAACAGATTAAAGTCCTGAAACACCAAGCCAAAGTTTAACTGCTTTTTCCGCAATTCTGCAGGAGAAATCTTTCTCTCGTTTTCGCCGTCGAAAAACAATTCCCCGTCCAGATAAATCCGGCCGCTGTCGGCACGTTCCAGAAAATTAACACAGCGAAGCAGGGTGGTTTTTCCACTGCCGGAAGCGCCAATGATAGATACCACTTCGCCCTCCTGCATAGAGAAAGTAACGCCCTTTAACACCTCGGTTTTCCCAAAGCATTTTGATAAGTTTTTAATCTCCAATATCGCCATGGCCTACCCCTTGTAATAATCCATTTTCTTTTCTATGTAGCCAAATAATAATGTTAAAATGCCGTTAAAGACAAGGAAATAAATCCCTGTGGAGAAGAGCGGCCAAATTAAACCTTTTTTTGTAAACCGCTCTGCACACATAATAATTTCCGCCACGCTGATGACCCGGGCAAGGGAAGTATCCTTAACCAAGGTAATGACTTCATTGCTGATAGGCGCCACAATCCGTTTTACCACCTGAAACAATACGACTTTAAAGAAGGCTTGGGCCTTGGTCATTCCAAGAACCTGACAGGCCTCGTACTGACCTTTGGGAATGGATTCAATCCCGCCGCGGAAAATCTCGGAAAAATACGCCGCATAGTTTATCACAAAGGCAATCAAAACCGCTGTCATCCGCGAGCCAACCGGCATATCAAACAAGATCCCCGGCGCGTACATGACCACAAAAAGTTGGAGCATTAAAGGGGTACCTCTAATAATCCAAACAAATGTTTTAGTGAGCCACCGAATCGGCGAAAACTTTGTCATGGAACCAAACGAGATGATTAATCCCAAGGGCAATGCCATCAGCAACGTCATGACGAAAATAAAGCAATTTGTGTAAAAACCTTGAAACAAGGAAGAAATAATGGACTGCAAATTACCCATGTCTCAAACCATACTTTCTAAAAATTCTGAATTACTGTGCTTTGGAAACCATGACCTGCTTATTTTGCATATAGGGAACAGAAATGCTCATATTGGCAAGACGTTCGTCGGTAATGGTCATACCGTTCCAGATACAGTCAATGCTCTTTGCATTGAGTTCGATTTCCTTGGTATCCCAGTTGATCTCAACAAACTTTGCGGTTACGCCAAGTTTCTCACAAACAGCCTTGGCAAACTCTGTTTCAAAGCCAATCAGTTCTTCATTCTCGTCATAGTAGTTCATCGGCGCAAACAGGGTAATACCAATGACCAGTTCGCCCTTTTCCTTGATGGCAGCCAAATCGCCTTCGGTTACTTCTTCCTCAAATGCAACCCCATCGTTCACCAAAAGTTCTCCTAACTTATAGTTGGCTGCAATCTTATCCATTGTACCGTCTTCCATCAGTTCTGCAATAGCCTGGTTCACTGCCGGGGTAATATCGCTGCCCTTTCTAAAAGCAATTCCATATTCCTCTTCGCCAAAACCTTTATCTGCAACAACTGCCAGGTTTGCATAGTCTGTACCCTCGCCGATGGAGCCAATAGAGGTTACATAGTCAACGATTGCAATATCCGCAGTTCCGGAAGCAACTTCCATAAGCGCTTTGGCCATAGAATCTACCGGTGTAAATTCTGCACCTGCGAAAAATGCGTCACTGGTTGCCAGTTCCTCACCTGCAGAACCGGCTTCTGCAACAACGGCTGCCCCGTCAACAGATTCTGCATAGTTTACGGCATCGGTAGATCCGTTCTGAACCCCACAAGCCGCTAAAGACAATACCAAAAGTCCTGCCATCATCAATACCAATAATTTTTTCATTTTATACCCTCCTATGTAATTCCCCGGTTTTAATTAAAAAGGATTCGACAGAAGCCGGGTCTCTGCCGCCCTTTTATTTTATACAAAGTTCTAAATCTTTTAAATCAATTTAAGAACACAGATTCCATTCTATCACAAATTTCTCCATTTAGCAATTCTTTTTTTAACAAATTTATCATCTGCTTCTGCTGTCATTCTTGACCCCTTTTACCAATCCTTTCGTCCGTTCCACCCCTTAAAATATGTTTGACAAACGCCTCTCTATCCCTTATAATTTTATTATATTTTTAGGAAAGAAGAAACTGCTATGGAATTAAAACCTGACCGGAGAGAAATCCTTCGTTATCTGGGTTACCACGGCCAAACCCCGGACCCGCAAACAGACGCTCTGCTTTCTCAATGTATCATAAAACTGCAGCAGGCGGTTAAACCTCGCTTTACTTACCGTATTTTTGAAGTAACGCAGGATCTCAAAAATAAGCGTACCCTTCTGCCGGAATGCGATTTGGTTCTGCCCGGTCACGATATTTATCGCCATCTCCAAGGCTGCGAAAAATGTGCCGTCATGGCTGCCACCCTTGGTATTGAAGCAGACAACCTTATCCGAATTGCCGAGGCCGAATCTATGAGCCGTGCGGTGATATTGGATGCCTGTGCCACCGAACTAATCGAAAAACTCTGTGACTATGCAGAACAGGAAATTGCCGGCCTTGCCGCCCGGGAGGAAAAGCATCTCAACTTTCGTTTTAGTCCCGGTTACGGGGACTGTCCTCTCTCTTTACAAAAACCAATCACAGAGATTTTAGATACCCAACGAAAAATCGGTCTTACCGTGACCGAACACGCTCTCATGCTGCCGCGAAAATCCGTGACTGCCTTGCTAGGCTTCACCCGACAGCCAAAACACCATGCCAGCTGTGCCACTTGTTCTCTGCAGGGCCGCTGTCAATTTCAGAAGGAGGAGAAACCCTGTGGACATTAAAACTGCTCTATGCCATGAATTTCTTATTTTTGACGGGGCCATGGGCACCATGTTACAAGCCGCCGGCCTTCCCGCCGGAGGCCTGCCGGAACTCTATAACATAGAACATCCAGATATTGTTCGAAATATTCATAAAAGTTACGTCGATGCGGGCAGTCAAATCATCACCGCCAATACCTTTCAGGCCAATGCGTATAAACTCAAAGACTCTCCCTATACCCCCGAAGAAGTCATCACCGCCGGCGTTAGGTTGGCCAGAGAAAGCGGTGCCCAATACGTGGCGCTGGATATCGGCCCCTTAGGGCAACTGATGCAGCCCATGGGGACACTTTCTTTTGACCGGGCCTATGACTTGTTTTTGCAGCAAATCAAAGCCGGCGTAGAAGCAGGTGCAGATGTAATTCTTTTTGAAACTATGTCAGATTTATTGGAAGTCAAAGCCGGCATTTTGGCCGCAAAAGAGTATTGCTCTCTTCCCATCTTCGTCACTATGACCTATCAAGAAGACGGCCGTACCTTTGTAGGCTGCGACCCCCAAAGCGCTGCCCTTACCTTATCAGGATTAGGGGTAGACGCCTTAGGCGTTAACTGTTCCTTAGGGCCCGAGGAGTTAGACCCCATCATCGATACCTTATTGCAATATGCGCGGGTTCCGGTCATGGCCCAGCCCAACGCCGGCCTGCCCGAATTCCGAAACGGTGAAACCGTCTACGGCGTCAACCCTGCCGAGTATGCCGCCTTTATGTCCCGTCTGGCCGACAAAGGTGTACGGATTCTGGGGGGGTGCTGTGGCACTACTCCGGACTTTATTTCTTCCATGGCTCAATCTCTGCAAAAGAAAACTCCCGTCGCCGTTTCATCTGCGCCGGTTACCGCCGTCTGCTCCGGCACACGAAGCGTGGTTCTGGACGGTGGGGTTACCGTCATCGGGGAACGTATTAACCCTACGGGGAAAAAACTTCTCAAAGAAAAACTGCGGGCACAGGATTTTGGGTATCTGGCCGGAGAGGCCATTGCCCAAGACAAGCACGGTGCTAATATTTTAGACGTAAACTGCGGCCTTCCGGATATTGACGAAGCCTCCACCTTAAAGCGAGCCGTACAGGAAATCCAAGCCGTTACCACGCTGCCGTTGCAGATTGACAGTTCCAGTCCGTCTGCTATCGAAGCCGCAGCCCGCATTTACAACGGAAAACCGCTCATTAACTCTGTCAACGGAAAACAGGAGAGTCTGGATGCCATTCTTCCCATTGCCGCCAAATACGGCGCCGCCGTCATCGGCTTGACGCTGGATGAAAAAGGCATTCCCGAAACGGCCGAAGAACGCCTTTCCATTTCGGCACGCATTACAGAAGAAGCCGCAAAATATGGGATTCCCAAAGAGGATATTATCATTGACTGTCTGGTTTTAACGGCTTCGGCACAACAAGAACTTGTCTTGCAAACGCTAAAAGCCGTACAACTGGTGCAGTCCAGACTGGGGCTGAAAACCGTCCTGGGTGTCAGCAATGTATCTTTTGGTCTGCCCGCCCGTCCCATCTTAAACAGCACCTTCTTGGCTGCGGCCTTTGGGGCAGGCCTCAACGCCGCCATCCTCAATCCCATGTCCGAAGAGGTCATGGATATGGTGCACGCCTTTCGGGTTCTCAACAACCAGGATCGGGATGCGGTTTCTTATATTAGCCGCTACAACACAGCAAAACCTACGTCTTCTGCCATGCCGAAAAGCCATCGAGAACTCAAAGATTGCATCATAGAAGGGCGACGGGAGGAAACCCAAGAGAAGACCCTAGAACTGTTAAAAACCCAAGATCCTCTCTCCATCATTGACCAGCATTTTATTCCGGCTCTGGATCAAGTGGGGGAAGGTTACGAAAAAGGTCTGCTCTTTTTACCGCAACTCATGCAGGCTGCCGAAGCGGTGCAAAGCGGCTTTGCTGTTTTGCGGGACTCCGTTCCCCAAGGAGCGATGACAAAAGGCTCTATCCTTCTGGCCACAGTAGCCGGAGACATCCATGATATTGGGAAAAATATTCTCAAGATGCTTTTGGAGAACTATGGTTACCATGTCATAGACCTTGGCAAAGACGTTCCCATTGATACGGTGGTGCAAACGGCTATGGAAACCGGCGTGCGACTCGTTGCACTCTCTGCGCTGATGACCACCACCGTGGCCAGCATGAAGGACACCATTACCGCCTTGCGCAATGCCGGATGCACAGCAAAAATCATGGTAGGCGGCGCCGTCCTCAATGAGGATTACCTTGATTTTGTGGGTGCGGACTATTATGCCAAAGATGCCCGCGCCGGCGTTTTGCTTGCCAATCAAATTTTCGGAAAAGAGGACTAATCCCATGAAGGAATTTACTGTCGGCCCTAATGACGGTGGGCAACGGCTGGATCGTTTTCTGTCCAAAATCATGCCAGGCGCATCCCAGGGCCTGCTGTATAAGTCCCTGCGGAAAAAGCGAATCAAAATCAACGGAAAACGGGTTACCGACGGGGCAATTCACTTGCAGGAAGGGGATTTTTTGGAAGTTTACTGTAATGACGAGTACTTTATCGAGACCTCCCTTCCCCTTCAGTCTGTCCGTCCTCTCCCCCTTTCTGTTGTTTACGAAGACCAAAATATCATCATTATGCATAAACCATCCGGCCTGTTGGCCCAAGGGGAATCCGGTGTCGACTCTCTGGAAGCACGGATGCGGGGATATCTGCTCCAAAAAGGAGAATATCAACCGCAAAAGGAATATACGTTTGTTCCTTCTCTCTGCCATCGTATTGACCGGAATACCGCCGGCTTGGTCATCGGCGCAAAGAACGCTGAAAGTCTGCGTCTTTTAAACCAAAAAATCCGGGATCGGGAGATTCGAAAATATTATCTGTGCGAAACCGAAGGAACGCCTATTCCTGAAACAGGAGAGATCTCAGGATGGCTGACTAAAGACGAAAAACATCGGAAAATGCTCTTTTGGGAAACACCCCGTGATGGTGCAACTCCTTGCCATACTCGCTATCGGGTTCTGCGACCCGGAAAAACCGCTCTGGTGGAGGCCGAACTGCTCACAGGCCGAACCCATCAAATCCGCGCCGGATTTTCCCATTTGGGATATCCTCTGCTTGGGGATGTCAAGTACGGTGCACAAAAAAACGGCAGCAAAGAGTTTCAGCATCTGACAGCCTATCGGCTGGTTTTTTCTTTTACTACCGATGCCGGATGCCTTGCCCATTTGCAAGGAAAAGAGATTCAATTGCCTAAAGAAGATTTCCTATGATCCCATGTTTTTAAAGATAGACGTTGTGCCGTCACGTTTCCTAAGTACCGTCTATACATTGTAAGCAGTGGATACAGATAGCATCTGAATCATTTTAAAAACTCTCTGATATTTTAATGCAAAGAAGGTGAACGCCATGTTACAGTTCCTGCTGGGTCCGTCCCGCTCCGGAAAAACCGAACAAATCTACCGAGAATTACAAACCCGTCTGGACGCCGGATTGCAATCTTGGATTCTGGTACCGGAGCAATTTTCCTTATTTACCGAGAAAGAACTCCTGCATCGTTTTGGTCTGCCTTCTCAAAAAAAGATTAAGGTGCTGAGTTTTTCCCGACTCTGCAACCTGATCTTGCATCATATGGGCCCTTTGCGAATGCAATATATTGATGGTGCCGGCAAGCATATTATTACGGCCCAGGCCCTCGAATTGATGGGCGAAAAACTGACCCATCTTCGTCAAAATCTTCGGCAAAAAGGGTTTGCACAAATTTTAGCAGACACTATTTCGGAATGTAAACGCTACGGCATTTCCCCGCAGGCATTACGTTTTGCCGCAGAACACACCGAAAATTCGGATTTGTCTGCTAAATTGGACGACCTTTCTTTGCTTTTTGAAACCTACAACCAACTGATCGAAGTCCACCACGCCGATGCCGAGGACAACCTTTCCCTCGTCTATCCTAAATTACGAAATTGCACCTTTTTAGAAGGCAAGTTATTTGTCCTACATTTTCGCACCTTTACACCGGTGGAACACCGCGTCTTAGGTCAGTTAATGCATCGTTTGGATGTGACCGTCGCCTTAGATTACAGCGACAATCCCACCTATGGCGGTCTCTTTTCCCCCGTTGACAATACCTTGCGACAACTGCGAAAAACCGCCGAAACCGAAGACATCGAAGAAGGACCTGTCCTTTGTCTTACTCCTCTGAAAGCAGAAGACCCCCTGTCCTATCTACAGCAACAGTATTTTGACTTCCGTGCCCAGCCATGGGCCTCGGATCAGGATGGGGTGGGAATCTTTGAAGTCCAAAACCGCCACCGGGAAATAGAAGCGGCGGCTGACCTGATTCTGCGGCTTTGCCGCACAGAAGACTATCGTTTTCGGGATTTTCTGATTTTAGCCCGCAATACCGAACCCTATATCCGCACTCTGCCCGCAATCTTTGCCCGCCGCGGCATTGGGGTGTTTCTGGATGCACGGCAAAACATTGTAGCAAAACCTCTCATCCGTCTACTCTCGGGCATCTTGGAAATCCTGGCCTACGGCCATTCCTACGAACGCATCATGACTATTGCCAGAACCGAACTCTTTCCTCTGTCCCGGGATGAGGTGGATCAACTGGAGAACTACCTTCTTGCAACGGCACCTACCCACGCCATGTGGCAGGCCTCTGTCTGGGAATATCTCCCTGCCCGGGGTAACTTTGATCTGGAACAAATCAACCGTACCAAAGACACCCTGCTCTCTGGTGTGAAAAAAATCCAAACTGCCATCTCCGGCAGAAAAACCGGGGGTCAAATTTCCGCCGCCCTGCTGGATTGGCTCAAGGAAAGCGAACTGGCAACGCAAATGACTACCTTGGCACAGAGAGCATTGGATGCCGGCAATCCATCCCTGGCCAACGAATATCAGCAGGTCTGGAATGCCGCCCTGTCTATTCTTGCACAACTTGCCGCCATCATGGGAGAAACCCCCATGACCTATCGGCGGTTTGCAGAACTCTTTGAAGAAACTTGTATGGGAGCCGAAGTGGGACAGATCCCGCAAACGCTTGATTCGGTTGTCTTTAGCCAAATTGATCGATTTCGCAGCAATGGAGCCAAAGTCGTTTTGGTTTTGGACCTCAACGACGGCATCTTCCCCAAGGGTTATAACAATGAAGGATTTCTTTCCGACAGGGAGCGGTATATCCTGCAACAAATGGGATTAGAAATGGCACCCGGGATGGAAAGCAAACGCCGGGAAGAACAACTGCTCCTCTATGCTGTGCTTTCTGCCCCCACAAAACATCTTTTTCTCTTCCGCTCCCTTTATGACAATGACGGAAATCCGCAACAACCTTCCGGCATCCTAAAACGATTGCAGGAACTGTTTCCATCCTTACAGACCATAAACCCGGATACATCGTCAGATCCCTTATCCGGCACAGAGGGCAGTTCCGGCGCCTTTTCTCTGTTGGCATCTGCGCTGGCAGAATGCGGCGGTGCGCCCCACCGGCTCGCCCCGCCCTTGCAAGAGTTATATCAATGGTTTGCCCAATCTCCTTCCTATCAACAACCGCTGTCGCAATTAATAGAATCTATGACCGCCCCTCCGCCGGAGATGATTTCTACCCAAATGGCAGAGCAACTCTATGGCGCACCGTTACGGCTCAGTGCCTCCCAACTGGAAACCTATAATGCCTGTGCGTTTCGATACTTTTTGACCTATGGTCTGTTGGTACGGGAACGGGAACTGGCCGGTATTGAACCTCGCAGCATGGGAAGCATTCAGCACGCCGCCCTCTATCAATACTTTACCAAACTGAAACAAAGGGGTGCCGACTTTGCGGCTATCCAAAAAGAGGATTGTTTCCGGGATATTGGCGATGCCATTGAAAAAGAGGCCAAAGCAAATAGCAGCGCACTTTTTGAAGCCTCTTCCTATTACCAATATATTGTTCTTAGAATGAAGAACATTGCGGCACGGACCGCCTGGGAAGTGGTTAAATTCTACCGCTCCAGCAGCTTCCAACCTTACGGTTTTGAATTAACCATCGGCACCAAGGGGACGATTCCTGCCCTCTCCGTTAAATCTGCATCCGGAGAGGAGATTGCCAAAATCCGCGGCATTATTGATCGGGCAGATGTTGCCAAACAAAACGGCAAAACCTTGGTCAGTATTGTCGATTATAAATCCTCTGCCAAGGATTTGGATGTCACCCTGGCAAAAGACGGTATTGTATTACAGCCGTTGTTATATTCCAACGCCCTTTGTAATCAATTAGAAAATGCCGCCCCTGCTGCTATGTTCTATCTGCAGATGAACGACCCCATCATTCCGGAATCGGATATCCGGGGCGATCTGGAACTGGCCATTGACAAAAAAATGAAGCCCAAAGGCTGGATTGTAAACGACGCCGACATCGTCAGCGCCTATACACCGGATAATTCAGATGCTTTTCTTCCTAAAGAAAAGACGACTCTGGTAACGGCCAAGGAACTTAGGGAACGCATGGCCGCAGCCAATCAAAAGATTCAAGAATCCGCGCAGGGAATTGCCGACGGCAATATCGGAGCACATCCTTATCGCACCTATAAGCACGATGCTTGCCAATATTGTGCCTATTACGGCATTTGCCAGCATCAGGTGTAAAGGCGGCATTTACCGCAAAACTTTGGATACAAATAAATACCCCCCGTATAACGGGGGGGTATTTCATTTTCGGGCATAGCCCTCATACTACCGTCTGCCCATAAATAGGTAAATAAAGGGTTTTTCGTTATACAAAAAAAGGAACGGCGCTTGCCGTTCCTTTTCCCTTAGTTACAACAACTCATGTGTTTTACACGGTCCTTTTCCTCTGCTCTTTTTGCATTGTTAAACCGGTCAACCGTTCCTACCAAATATCCGGTAATCCGCCGAATTCTCTCAAAGGGAATGGGGCTGAGATTATATTCCGCATCTACATAACCATCGTCGCATATCTTTAACGTCATAGAATCAATCTCCATACCCGGATGATTTTTCCGAATGTGCTGTGCATAATAAGAAATTTCTTTTGAATTCATAGTGCCATTAAGTACTTCAACCGTCATTTTCTATACCTCCTAACAATTTATCATTCAATCGATTGTATATAGTATACCCCAACCGCAGAGATTTGTCAATAGATATTGTGTTAAAATTCTGTTACAAACACAATATCTTGTGATATTTTTCTTTTTATGGTAAAAAAAGAAGATCTGGCCGCCGACGCAACAGGCATCGGCGGCCGTCCGCATTATTCCTTTTCAAACTGATCTTTACCCACGCCGCAAAGGGGACAAACATAATCTTCCGGCACATCTGCCCATTGGGTTCCGGCTGCAATCCCATGATCCGGATCGCCTACTGCTTCGTCATAAACATAGCCACATACGGTGCATACATACTTTTCCATCATAACGCCTCCTTATTCTTTTCAAGATTGACTTTTTTATTGTACTATAAAAGTGAAAGGTTGTAAATACTCTATTTTTATTTTTCAAAATCTTTCTGTTAACTGGTATAATCCTCCTCAAAAGACGCCAGTTCTTGTCGATTTTTTAATGTAATTCCTTCTTGCAAACGAATCAAATCCGCCGCCGGAAAATTGCCGGTATAAACATCTAACTTGTATAGAAAGAACTCCTGTCCTTCCGAGATAATATAAATGGCAATATCATCATTCTCAAGCCGTGCCAAATAATATTCTACCATCAATGTGTCTTCCTCGGAAACAGGACTGGTCTGCTGAGAAACGGGGGCAGCAGAAACAAAATCCCCGGCTAACATACGCTCTTGTATTTTTTCTCTTTGATAGTGATAGGTTACCACATAGGCTAAATACCCCACCAAAACAGAAACCGAAAAAACAACAATGCCCAGCGTCAGACTCTTAAAGAATTTTTTTGCCATATCCGGCACCCCCATGTTTTGCATTTTCATGTAATTTGTAACAGGAATTTAATCTATTGTTAACAGAGATATGGCTTTTTATACCCAAAAATATGGTATACTATATCCAAATAAACTACTTGGATCATACATGAAGAGGAGACTTCCGCATGAGATATGATGTAAAAAAGTTTTTGCTTATCTTCAGTATTACCCTATCCATCGGCCTTGTTATCTTTGGCGTCTTATTTGGCGGTGCCGTTTTGGGATTTTGGGGGAATGTGGACGATATCGACGTGGAGAGTTTAACGCTGCGTCAAAACTCCGCCCTCATCTATTTTGACCCCGACACCGGGGAAGAAAAGGTGCTGCAGCATCTCAATGACACCGAAAATCGGGTCTGGGTAGATTTGAGTGACACACCGGAGTATCTGCAACACGCCTTTGTTTCTATTGAGGACGAACGATTTTACGAACACAAAGGCTATGATTTAAAACGAACCGCGAAAGCAACCCTTACCTGGATCGGAAATAAACTAACCTTCCGGAAAGGGGCTGCCTCCTTGGGCGGTAGCACCATTACCCAGCAGTTGATTAAAAACATCACCGGCGAAACCCAGCAAACACCGGCAAGAAAGATTCAAGAAATCTCCCGTGCTGTTGCCCTGGAAAAAAATATGGACAAGGATCAGATTTTAGAACTGTATCTTAACTGCATCTATTTGTCCCAAGGCTGTAGCGGGGTTCAAACTGCATCTAATCTGTATTTTGGCAAAGATGTGGCAGATCTCTCTCTGGCAGAAGCCGCCTCTATTGCCGGCATTACCCAGTATCCATCTCTCTATGACCCCTTTGTCAACCCCGACAAAAATAAGGACCGTCAAGAATTGGTTCTGGGAAAAATGCTGGAACTTGGCTACATTTCCCAGACAGAATATGATACCGCCATGGCAGAGCCTTTGAACTTTGCGGATCCGGAGAAAAAAACCGGCACCACAGCAACAGGAACCGTTGCCAATTCTTATTTTGTAGATCAGGTCATTCGGGATGTTCTGCAAGATTTGCAAGAGCAGGGATATTCCCCATCTCTGGCCAACAAGATTTTATATTCCGGCGGGGTCAAAATCTATACCACCTATCATCCGGACATTCAACCTGCTTTGGAAGCATACTATACCAACACCAAAAACTTTCCTGACAACAAGGCACAATCGGCTATGGCCATTACCGATGTACAGACCGGCGCCGTGGTGGGCATTGTAGGCGGTATAGGTGAAAAACCGGGAAGTTTAACCCTCAACCGAGCCACCAGTCCCCGTCAGCCGGGGTCTACCATCAAACCCATCGGGGTCTATGCCCCCGCATTGGAAAAAGGCCTTATTACCCCTACTTCTATCTACAATGATAAAGCAACGTCTTATGGTGATTGGGTACCTCGCAATTATGATCACCAATATCGTGGCAATGTAGATGTCCGCAGTGCGGTACGTTCCTCTCTCAATACCATTCCGGTAGAGATTTTAGCGAAAATGGGCGCAAGGGAAAGTTATGATTTCTTAACCCAAAACCTAGGTATTACCACCCTGGTAGAAGGACGGGATGTTAACGGAAAAATCTATACCGATATTGGCTACTCGCAGTTAGCACTGGGCGGTTTGACCGACGGCGTCACCGTTTTGGAAATGACAGCAGCCTTTGCCTCCTTTGCCAATAACGGCATTTATCGAAAGCCTTATATCTATACCGAAGTGAAAGACAAAGACGGCAATGTCCTTTGTTCCTCCGACCGCACCTCCCAAAAGGCCATGGAGCCTGCTACTGCCTATCTTATCACCAAAATGCTGGAAGATGTGGTAAGTAGCGGAACCGGTCGCGGTGCAGCGGTTTCCGGCGCAAGTTCCACCGCCGGTAAAACCGGTACTACCTCAGAGAATAATGACCGTTGGTTTATCGGTTATACTCCCCATTATGCAGCCGCTGTTTGGTATGGCTATGATATTCCGGAAGAAATTACCCTTTCCTATAATCCGTGTATTCCTGTCTTTCGGAATGTGATGAGTTCGGTACATCAAACCATAGGAACACGCCGGACCTTTCAAAGACCCAATGAGGTCGTTTCCCTCAGTTATTGTGTCTACACCGGTCTGCGTGCAACCCCTGACTGCCCCAGCAGCAACTATTATTTCTCCAAGAATCATATTCCCTCCTATTGCAACTCCACCCATGCGGGATATGTTCCACCGGAGGGAACCGATGACCCTGACGAGGAGGAAACAGACTCACCCACAGCCTCCGCCCAACCCAACTCCGGTACAAGCGGAAACGGTGCTTCGTCGGGCAGTACCCAGCCTTCCTCTACCACATCCAGTTCCGCTTCTTCCGGCGGGCATAATACCTTGGTAGAGTAAATAAGTCAAAAAAAGCCCCACCTATGCGGGGCATTCATAAGAATCAATAAATATCCACCCGCATAGCGGGTGGATATTTCATTTTCGGGCATAGCCCTCATACTACTGGCTACGCATAAATGGGTAAATAAAGTGATTTTTAAAAGCCTCCCTTGTGTAAAGGGAGCTGGCGAGCAAGGCGAGACTAAGGGATTGTTACTAACAACCCTTCCGTCAAAACCTACGGTTTTGCCACCTTCCCTTACACAGGGAAGGCTTTACCCTCTATTAAGCGTGGTTTTCGTTATACAAAAAAAGCAGAAACGAAATCCATCGTTTCTGCTTTTTTTACAGGCTACAATGCCCACATCTTTCCGTTTTCTCTTACGCCTGATAACCGCCGCTATAACCGCCATTGGTAATTGTTCCCCCAGGATTACCGCTGCCACCATCCTCTTTGTTTCCGGATGTTGGCACCTTATCCTTTTGCAGCTGCATATCATTGTGATTTTTTTTGCCGCTACGGTTCCGGTTTCTGCGCCGCCGCCGTGGCCGTCTTTCCTGCTCTCCCTCTTCATCCTTTTTGGGAGAGGACTCCTTCTGCTCCTCTTCCGCCAGATGCTCAGTAACCGCAGGCGTTTCTTCCCGAATCTCTTCCTCTGTATTTTCTATCTTGGCTCGTCCTTTCTTCAAGGATTGAAATTCGCCCATTTGATACTGTTCAAATTTCACGGATTCCCCATTCTCATCCTGGAACTTCACTCGAACCGTTCCTTTCAGGGTAGCCGTATCCACCACCGTCCCTATTCCGTCCGGCGTTTCTACCTTATCCCCTTTTCGAGGCATTTTTTTCAGCATATCATCATAGACATTCTGCTCATACTGCAGACAACACATCAATCGTCCGCAAACGCCGGAGATTTTGATGGGGTTCAAAGACAGTTCCTGCTCCTTGGCCATTTTAATCGAAACCGGATGGAAGTCATTTAAAAAACTGCTGCAGCAAAGGTATCTGCCGCAAATTCCATAACTGCCAAGTTGTCTTGCTTCGTCCCGAACACCGATTTGCCGTAATTCAATGCGGGTTCGAAAAACACTGGCCAAGGATTTGACCAACTCCCGAAAATCCACACGTCCATCTGCGGTAAAATAAAACAGAATCTTGCTCCGGTCAAAGGTATATTCTGCATCCACTAACTTCATGTCCAGTTTGTGTTCCGCAATTTTTTCGGTGGCCAAATCAAAGGCGGCCTTTTCTTTTTCCTTATTTTCTTCCAGTTGTTTAAAGTCGGCATCGGTAGCAATCCGGCTGATACCCTTCAGAGGCGAAACAATCTCCTGTTCTTTTACCATCTGATTGGCAATGACCACTTTACCCATTTCGATACCATGGGCTGTTTCAGCTAAAACATGATCACCGGCTTTTGCTTGAATGCCTTTGGGATCGAAGTAATAAATCTTTCCCGCATTATTAAACTTAACTCCTATAATCTCTACCATGGATTTCCTCCCAATATTCCAGCGCCATACAGAGTATTGCCGCAGAATAATTTACATTTTGCTCAATCATTTTCTGATACTTTATGGTACTATCGTTCATCCGCAAGGCCGCTTCCCGGGTTATCTGCCCGCAAAACTCGCTAAGTTCCTTAGGTTTATCCCCATTGATGATTTGCAAATTAGAAAGCCGCAATTTTTGGTGCAACACATCTTGATTCCAACTCAGTAGCACCTCTAAAATTAATGCAATATCTGTCCGATTCTCCCTGCAAAAACGAACAAAATCATACATCTCCCGATAGGTCCCGCCGCACATAGCAAGCAACCGCTGCAACGTTTCTTCCCGCAATGCGATGGCTTTTTCATCCTCTAACAATTCCAAAGCCCTGCCAATGGCTCCGCCGCTGAGAACCGCCAACTGCTCTGCCTTCTTAGGGGGGATCTGCCGCTGTTCTATCAAAAATTTCTCCACCTGCTCCGCCGTCAACGTCCGCATCCGTAATACCGGCGCTCGAGAGAGAATGGTAGGCAAAAACCCATTGGCATTTTCTGCAAGTAAAATGATCACACAATACGGAGGCGGATCCTCAAAAACCTTCAAAAGGCTATTCTGGGCCGGCGCCTGCATGGTATCAGCATGGGGCAGAACATACACCTTGCGCTGGCCAGCATAGGGCCGGATATAAATGTCCCGTTTCATACTCCGTATGGTATCCACCAAGAGGGTCTCCTGTTTCTTAGAGGGATCGTAGCGCTGATTCGTTACCACAATAAAATCCGGATGGGTTTCGGGATCCTGGGTCTGCAATAACTGGGCAGCAAACGCCTTTGCCATGGTCATTCGCCCTACGCCCCGCTTCCCTTCCAGGATATAGGCGTGCCCGATCCGCTGAGATTGCAACCCTTGCCCCAGCAAGGCTTTTACCGGCTCGTTTCCAATGACTGTATCCAGAGACATTTCCTCACCCTCTCTCCGATTCGGTTAAAACAACATCTACTTCCTTTGTGATGTCTGCCTCCTGTAAGTATGCCAATGTTTCCCCGTCAAGATACTGCCCCGGCACCAAAATCGCCGCACCCGGCGGACAAACAGAAACCATATCGGCAGAAATATACCCCATCGCTTTCTTTAAGGGAAGGGTCTTCCTGGGTGCCGACCACGCCTCCCGCGGCGACATGGCCATTCGGGGTTTGGGTAAGGCTTCCATAGGCATTTTAAGATGGGAGGGGTTCTCCCATACCGCAAGTTCCAATAGGGCCTGTTGTAAGGTCTCCAGATCCTTAGCCGTATTGGCTACGGTCACAACCAGTACCACATGATGAGGATCTGCCATCTCGGGGTAAATTCCGTATCTTTCCTTTAACTGCTGGGCAGCATCAAGGCCGCATAGATTGGCACGGCGAAAGTCCACCACCAACCTGGTTCCATCCTGCTTTTTCCCCAACGTTTCCTGGTCTGCAAAATCCAGAATCCCCTGTGCCCGCACCGCCTTCTTCACAGCTTCGAGTTTAGAGCGTAATCGGGACAAGATAGCCTTTCCATCCCGCTCCATACCCACAATGGCCTCATCCATGGCCGTCATCAACAGATACGATGGGCTGGTCGTCTGCAATAGCCGCAGGGCTCTCTCCACCCCTGCCGCTAAGATGCGGGACTCCCGATGCAGATGCAACAGAGAGGATTGTCCAAGGGCAGGCAAGGTTTTATGGATACTCTGCACTACCAGATCCGCGCCTTGGTTAAGGGCCGGTTCTGGGAGATCCGGATGAAAAGCAAAATGTGCCCCGTGGGCTTCGTCCACCACCAGAAATTTCCCCCGCGCATGCAAGTGGGCGGCGATACCCTCAATCTCTGAACAAATTCCGTAATAGGTGGGACTGGTTATCACGGCGCCCACAATATCGGGATCCTGTTCCAATGCCTGGGCCACCGCCTCGGCTGAAATCCCGATATAGATTCCCCGCTCCCGGTCAAAGTCCGGTTCAAGAAAGATTGGGTCTGCGCCGGCTAACACCACCCCCGCCATCACGGATTTATGACAGGTTCGGTCAATCAAAATCTTTTCTCCCGGTCGGCAACTGCCTAAAATCGCAGCCTGCAAACCCAGGCTGGATCCATGGGTCAAATAAAAACTCCGTCCTGCCCCAAAGATGGCAGCCGCACGTGCCTGGGCATCCCGCAAGACCCCTTGGGGCCGCTGCAGATCATCGGTTTCTGAAAATTCTGTCACATCCAAGGAAAAGGCATCTTTCATCCATTTTGGATTGAGGCCTCTGCCACCATGATGTCCCGGAATATGAAACCTGATACTATCTTTTTGGGAAAATTTCTTAAGTTCTTCGTAAAGCGTCATGAATTTAGAATGCAACCGCTTTGCGGATATATTCTACCAAATCATCAATTTTTACCCGCTCTTGTTCCATGCTATCACGATGACGGATGGTTACACTGCCATCTTCCTCGGAATCAAAGTCGTAGGTAATACAAAAAGGTGTTCCAATCTCATCCTGACGACGATACCGTTTTCCAATGCTTCCGGATTCGTCAAATTCACACATAAACTCTGCGGCAATCTTTGCATAAACCTCCCGTGCTTTATCAGAAAGTTTTTTAGAAAGAGGCAGAACTGCTGCCTTAATGGGTGCCAGAGCCGGATGGAAATGCAAAACGGTACGCACATCGTTTTTCTCGGCATCTATTACCTCTTCGTCATAGGCCTCTACCAAAAAGGCCAAGGTAACACGATCTGCACCCAGAGACGGTTCAATACAGTAGGGAATATACTTCTCGCCGGATTCCGGATCATTATATTCCATCTTCTCTCCGCTATGATTGCTGTGTTGCTTTAAGTCAAAGTCCGTCCGGTCAGCAATCCCCCACAGTTCTCCCCAACCAAAGGGGAACATAAACTCAATGTCCGTCGTGGCATTGCTGTAATGGGAAAGTTCCTCCGGATCATGGTCACGCATCTTAATATTCTCCTCGGCAATACCCAAAGAGAGCAGGAAGTTCTTGCAATAATCCTTCCAATAGCCAAACCATTCCAAATCGGTGCCCGGCTTACAGAAGAATTCCAACTCCATCTGCTCAAATTCCCTGGTACGGAAGGTAAAGTTCCCCGGCGTAATCTCGTTCCGGAAAGATTTCCCGATCTGGCCAATCCCAAAAGGAACCTTTTTTCTGGAAGTCCGCTGCACATTTTTAAAATTCACAAAAATACCCTGGGCAGTCTCAGGACGTAAAAAGATTTCGTTCTTGCTATCCTCGGTAACGCCCTGGAAGGTCTTAAACATCAAATTAAATTTCCGAATATCGGTAAAATTATGCTTGCCGCAGTTGGGGCAGGAAAGTTCCTTTTCTTTGATAAACTCCAACATTTTTTCATCGGACCAACCGTCAGCAGAAACCCCTGCTGCATCCTCGATCAGTTTGTCGGCACGAAATCTGGTTTTACACTCCTTACAGTCCATCAAAGGATCAGAAAAACCACCCACATGTCCCGAAGCAACCCAAGTTTCAGGGTTCATCAAAATAGCGGCATCCAGGCCGACGTTATAGGGACTTTCCTGAATAAATTTCTTCCACCATGCCTTTTTGACATTGTTCTTAAATTCCACACCCAAAGGGCCATAATCCCAAGTGTTTGCCAATCCGCCGTAAATCTCAGATCCGGCATAAACAAAGCCACGCCCTTTACAAAGCGCAACGATTTTATCCATTGTTTTCTCGGTATTCTTCATTCCAATCAACCTTTCCTTTCAAGCCCGGCTACCGCCACGGCGGTTCTCTGTAAATTGCTCTTCTGCCCCTTAATGGGCAGAAAAAGACTATGATACTTTATTATACTATATGTTTTAGGGAAATTCAAGTCCTATTCCAAAGTCCCCGCAAAAAAGTCCCTGCAAAAAGGGCTATCTTTCCATTCCTTCGCATAGAAATAAAGGGACAAAAGTCTCTAAACCGGAGGTGCCCACCATGCTGAATTTCATTTGGGGCGGAATGATTTTACTTTCTCTTATTGTTTCTTCGTTTACAGGGAAACTGGAACAAACCGCAGCGGCGGCTGTAACCGGCGCAGCCAGCGCCATAGAAACCTGCTTTGCGCTCCTTGGCATTCTCTGTCTCTGGACCGGCCTGGCCAAAATCGGCGAGCGAGCCGGTCTGGTTCGGAGCATGGCACGGTTGCTTCGACCTCTTCTTCGGCGGTTATTTCCCCGATTGGATCCTGATTCTCCGGCCGAAGGCAGTATTGTCATGAACGTAGTAGCCAACCTCTTTGGCATGGGCAATGCTGCAACACCTCTTGGCCTGAAAGCCATGCAGGATTTGTCCCATCTAAACCAAGGCAGGCGCAGCGCCTCTAACGAAATGTGTATCTTTGTAGTTTTAAATACCGCCTCGATCCAACTGATTCCCACTACCTTAATCTCCCTACGCCAAACCTATGGTTCTGCCGCCCCCGGTGAAATCATTGTCCCCATCTGGATTGTCAGCATCTGTGCGTTAACGGTAGGAATCCTGACCGCAAAACTTTTGGAGAGGAGAACCCGGCTATGATGCTTATTTCCACCCTTGCCGTCCCTTTGTTAATTGCCGGCTTTCTCAGCCTTGGTCTTATCCGGCGGGTCGGTGTTTACGACTGTTTTGTAGATGGCGCTAAAGAAGGTCTGCAAAGCATGGTAGGCATCATTGCTCCTCTCATCGGCCTTATGGTGGCCATCTCCATGTTTCGTGCCAGCGGAACGCTGGATCTTTTGGCAAAGGTTCTATCCCCCCTTTTGCAATTCTTAAAACTGCCGGCCGATGTTCTTCCTCTGGCCTTGCTGCGGCCTATCTCCGGCAGCGCTTCCACCGCCATTGTAACGGATATCTTCCAAAACCTGGGTCCTGATTCCCCCGCCGGCATCATCGCTTCTGTTATGATGGGTTCTACCGAAACCACCTTCTACACCGTTGCCGTCTATTTTGGATCTGTAGGAATCAAAAATACCCGCCACACCATCGGCGCAGCCTTAGCGGCTGACGGCACCGGAATTCTGCTGTCTATTTTAATGGCAAGACTGTTATTGCTGTAACACCTATAAAAAACGGAGGCCAAGGCCTCCGTTTCCGTTTGCTTTTTCTCTTTATTCTGTCTTGGGTTTTAATCCCTCAATGCACCGCGTGCAGACCCTTTTATCGTTGAACTCTGTCAAGTCCTCAGCGCTCCCGCAAAAAATGCAAGTAGGCTGATATTTCTTTAAGATAATGCAGTCATCCTCTACATAGATTTCAATGGGATCATCGTGCTGAATTTGAAATGTATTTCGCAATTCCTTGGGCAAAACCAATCTCCCTAATTCGTCGATTTTTCTCACAATACCCGTTGCCTTTACTGCCACAATACCACACCTTTCGAAAATTTCTTGTGACAATATTATACTTTAATTCCCAAAAAGAGTCAACGTTTTTTCCTAAATTTGTAAAAGATTTATATTTTTATACTTGTTTGGGTAAAAATGTCAAATCCCGACAATTTTCCCTGCTCCAAAGCGGATTCCCAATCCTCCTGCAACAACATGGCTTTTCGCAACACATTTCCTATCCCCAGCACATCGGAGGACAGTTGCAGCGTTTCCCTTAAAAAAGATGTCATATCCCCCTCCAGTTGTGCCGCCAACCTTGGTATATCCCTTTCGCTGCCGTTCATCAGCTTGGCTTCCAGTTTGACTCTTACCAGGATTCTCGGCGGTGTGCTGCCTTGGTCAATTTGAATCTTAGGCTGTTGCCGTGCGGTAACCGCAAAGGTAGAATCCCCCGCAAGGACGGCCACCTCCCGGGCCTGTCCGGATAAAAGTTCATATAATAAGGCCTGGTTCCCATCCATTTGCCCGACCAACACACCGTCTTTAAAAATCCCCATCCCCATTAACTTTTCTTTGTCGGCAACAGGCAGGACCGGATCTCTTCCCAAATCCATCCCTCTGGAAACAAATTCTCTAAGTTCCACCACCGGTGCATAGGGCGTGTTTCGATTTTGAAAAAACAATTCATAGTACCGAGCCGTACTTTGCTCCAAAGTGGGTTTGACTTGTATTAAAAAGTCCTGTGCAGACTCTGCCAAACACACATTGGTGCTGGGCCGAATCTCTCGTTCCTGAAATAATAAAGATGTGTGCTCTAACAACCCCTCCCGGGCCACTTCGCCAGAAAATACAATGACTTTTAGATGAGAAAAATCCGGCTCTTTGCTAAGATGACTCTTTAATCGATTGACGGCAAGATAAAAATTCTCTGCCTCAATCCTGATATTGCTGACCGTCTTATTCTCCTCTCCTGCCTCTTCCTCGCCTTCTTTAGAAGATTCCATAGATTCCGTTTTGATGGTTCCTCCTAGTTCCAAGGGATTGGATAACTGAAAGGTATAGCAATACTTCTCTTCCTCTCCTTTATCCACCCCCAGTCCAACGGCATAGGCCGACTCCTCTACCTCACGGCCATCATAGCAACCGGACAGGCTAAGGCAGAGGCAAAGCCCCAGTACAGTGACTCCTGTCTTTAAGGTACCCACACGCAGTCTTTTTTTCCCAACCGCCAAGAAAAATAGGTGAAGCGCCATAGACAGATGCAAAAAGCCGGAGGTTATCAATGCTATCATATAGACCATATCCAGTCTGGACCAAAACTTTCCGAAATAGGCCGCCTTGGTCAACGGGTAGAGGAGATTTCCTGACAAAATATTTACCTCCAACGGATGGGACATGGAAGAAACCAGCATCAGGGCTGTATGCACCAACACTGCAAGGGATGCACCCAGAAAAGATACCCGCCCCGCCTTGACCTCCGGCCGGCAGCGCGGTATCAACTGAACTACCAAAAGACTATCGGTATACAAAAATAACGCGGAAAGTCCTGTGCCAAAGATTCTCTCCGGTCCTTTCCCTAGCCATGGCGCAAGGTAAGCCGGTTCGGCGTATTTTAATCCAAAAACCGCCACCGCTGCCATAGCCAATCCAATCCCCAAAACCGTTAAGGAATGCATTCGATAAACCGCCTTGCCGCCGCAAAGAACCGTAACGACGGCTCCCAGCAAAAAGAACCCCGCCAAAAGCCACTGGGGAGAGCGAGGATAGGCAACCTCTTGCAGAATTTCTGTAAATTCCCCCAGTGCATAGACGGCAGAGAAAATCCAGTAGCCTGCCAGCAAAACCCGGCCAATCCCTCTGGCTACGGGATAATTCCAAGGCTTATATTTTTGCAAAATCCAGAGCACCACACCAAATACCGCCAGAAAAATAATCCCTGTATATAAGACGGTAATCCAAGCCGCCGAACCGCTAATTTCGCCAAACTGTTGCGGATACGATGTGAAAATCTTGTAAAAACAGGCATGGAACACCAAACATCCCAGTTCCCATTTCCCCAAGTACCGGTTTTTTTTGTTCACGAAGACTCCCCTCCCCTTTGGCTTTTGATCCACTTTCTGCTGATATGAGGCTGTTTGACCGGATTCTGCGTACGCAGATTCCGCGGCCGCCGTTCCTTTTTCCAGATGGGCTTAATCAGCAGTGTTCCCCAGACGGAATCTCCGTTTTTGGGCGTCAATGGCGATAAAAAAGGCACCCCAAAGGTTTCTGATGCGGCCAGAATACTACCGCTGATAAAAACACCGCAAACGATCCCAAGCAGTCCGGCAGCAGCACCGAATATAATATAGACCAGTTGCATCAGGGATATAGATCGGGACAATCCCACCGATGGGGCTGCAAAAGTTCCAAGCCCTGCAATGGATACTACAATAATCAAAAGGGGACTGACAATATTGGCCTCTACAGCAGCCTGTCCCAGAATCAATCCGCCGATAATCCCCAGGGTAGATCCCACCGGACCGGGGACTCGGATAGAGGCCTCCTTGATGAGTTCAAAGGCTAACATCATAAGAATCAGTTCTGCCACCAAGGGAAAGGGAACCGGCTCTCGGCTTGCTTCAATGGCAAGGAGCAGTTCGGTAGGAAGAATTCCGTGATGGTAAAGGAGTACGGCAACAAAAATCCCCGGCAAAAAAACAGCCAGAAAAATTCCCGCAAGACGTACCAATCGCATAAAGTTGGCCTCGGAAACACGAACATAGTTGTCCTCGGAGGCCTCAATCAAGTCCGTGGCCGTGGTGGGAAGCACCAAAGCAAAGGGACTGCCCTGTACCAAAACAACCACTTTTCCCTCTGCCAGCATGGCTGCCGCACGGTCTGGACGTTCTGTTTTTAAAGTATGAGTTACCGGCAGATAAGTTTTTTCCTCTAGCAGCATTTCCAGATCTCCGGTAGAGAAAAGATAGGAGATATCAATCTTCTCCATCCGCCGCCGCACCTCTTCCACCAACCCCTGGTTGGTAACACCTCGAAGATATAACAATCCGCAAGGGGTTTGACTCTCCCTTCCCACATTGATATTTTCCGCAATTAAATCGGATGTCTTTAATATTTTCCGGATCATGCCTACATCAATTACCAATGTTTCATTAAAGGCTTCCTGAGGTCCGGACAGACTGGCCTCCTGCACCGGTTGCCCTACGCTCCGACTTCCCCATCCCTTTACATCCGCCGCAAAGGCACAGGCACATCCATCCACAAAAACCAGACAATGACCAAAGGCCGTATCCGCCACAGCGGCTTCAAAATCCCGCACCACCGTCAACGGACCAACGGCTGTCATTCTCTGGGAAACGGTTTCCTCCCTGGACATTTCCGGGGTTTCCCCGATGCCGCTTTGCATCAATCCCCGCATCAAATCCCGATTAATAAAGTTTTTATTGACCATCCCGTCATAAAAAATAAGGAATCCACTGACCAATTCATCGGCAAATCCAATTTTGAAATCCCGAAGTTTAAAATCAAAATTCTTTCCTGCTTCAAACTGCGTTTCGATGTATTTCCGACTTTTTTGAATATCTGCCGGGATTTGAGTCCGCTCTCCCATGTCTTGTCCCTCCTCTTCTAATAGCCTTCCGTCTTTTTCCATGGTTATCTTCCCCATCTGTGCCGCAATCTATACGCATCTTGGTTGCCCCGCAATAAAAAGGATTTGCCCAACACAGAAAAACAAATTCCATTATTTCGGCAAAATTCGACAAATCTTTTTGCCTCTCCTCGGTATAATAAAAAAAGAATCTTAAAGGAGTCTAAACCATGAAAGAACGTTATACCACCATTGCCCATGAGGCCTGTGCCGAAATAATCGAAAAACGCTCTCGCTTTCTTGCCACAGTCCGGCCGGTGGAAACCGAGACGCAAGCCTTGGATTTTTTAAACCAACTTCGGCAAGAATATTGGGATGCCACCCACAATGTCTATGCGTATGTACTAGAAGAAAATCAACTGACACGATACAGCGATGACGGGGAGCCCGGCGGGACTGCCGGCCTGCCTGTGCTGGAAATTTTGAAGCGGGAAGGGCTCAGCAATTTGATTGTGGTGGTCACTCGCTATTTTGGCGGCACTTTACTAGGTACCGGCGGACTGGTACACGCCTATTCCAAAGCGGCCAAAGCGGGGGTAGAAGCCGCAGGTCTTCTGGATATGATTTTATGTCGGGAACTGCTCCTTGACTGTGAATATACCCTTTGGGGAACGCTGCAAAACCAACTCTCCAAACGTCCCCAAATTATTCAAGGAGAGCCCCTCTATACCCAGCGGGTGCAACTTCCCCTCTGCCTGCCCGTTGGAGAAGCAGAACGATTTTGCAACGAGATCTTTGATCAGTTAAACGGCCAGATTACCATTACCCAAGGAGATACCAAGTACTGCGGTCTTCCCCGTCTGTAACAGAATCAAAAATTCAGGGACCTTTACCTTTGCACCAAAATTCTCCATATTTTTCTCCAAAACCAAAAAACAGTTGACAATTCCCGAACCTTGTGATAGAATAACCTTTGTGCTGGTGTAGCTCAATTGGCAGAGCAGCTGATTTGTAATCAGCAGGTTGCGGGTTCGAGTCCCATCACCAGCTCCACGTCGGAACAAAGACATCTTTGTTCCGACTTATTTTTTTGCCCAAGTGAGGGGGCTTTTCCACTTCCTGCTCCAAAGATTCCCTATTGTTGACTTTCAGGAAATCTTTGTGTATAATGAAATCATAGAAAATCCCTTGCCATACACGGCTTTGAACCAAACATGGAGGTGACCGCCTTGACCTTTTATAACTTTTTGTCATCCATCCTAAGTTACGTTTTTACCTTTGTCATTTATCTCTTTATCTTCGGCATTATCCGTCTTATTTATCTGGATGTGAAAAAAATGAGCCGTTTTGAAAATGACAGCGTGAATGTTAGCGGTGTTGCCACCGCCAGTTTGCGTACCTTGCCGGGGCAAAGCCCAGCCGAAACTGTCTTGAAAAAAAGATATATGATTTACGGACAGGCTATCATCGGCCGAAACAAAACCTGCGATATCATACTGCGGGAAAAATACGTTTCCTCGCAACATGTCCGCATCTGGTTCGAGAAGGATGAATGGTATCTGGAAGACTTGGGAAGCCGAAACGGCACCAAAATCAACGGTCAACGTATTGCTCGCCGGGTCATGCTGGATCCGCAAGATGAAATATCCATTGGTGGCCTTCGCTTTATTTTTGAGATGTAGGAAACCGAAAGGAGCGAACTATGGGGAAGTTTAAAGGTCTAAACTATCGTCGGCCGGCCTATTTGCTCATGCTGATGAACCTGTTCGGCTTTGGCCTTTTGTTTGTAGCCAACAATTACCATCCGCATATCCTCTATATCGGAGCCGGCCTGCTTGGCATTTTTATTCTCCTCTACTCTATCATCGTTCTTTGTAACATGGGAGATAAGTTTATTGCCCTGATGGCATGTATGCTCATTACCATGGGGGTTCTTTTGTTATGTCGCATTAACATCGATTACGGAGTCCGCCAGATTCTCTGGGTGACCTTGGGCGGTGTCGGGTTCTTTACCGCCTATGTGGTCTATTACCATATCCGTTTCTGGAATAAACTATGGTTTCTCTACCTTGCCATGGGTATTGGCCTCTTTTTAGCAACCCTCCTTTTTGGCGAAACGGTCAATGGCTCCCGAAACTGGATTAATCTTGGCAGTTTTTCCTTCCAGCCCTCCGAAATTACCAAGATTCTATTTATCTTCTTTCTCTCTTGCTACTATTCCAAGGCCTGGGAAAAACCTTTCTGCCGGCTAACCCCCAAATGGGTCACCTGTCTTGGCACCTACCTGTTTATCGGTTTTCTGGTGCTGCAACGGGACTGGGGCAGTATTCTGGTTTTCTTTTTCATTTACATTTTTATGATTTATGTTTACGAAAAACGTTTCGGATTTTTGGCCATGAATGTAGGCGCGGCTGCCCTTGTGGCTCTTCTTGGCCATCAATTCTTATATCATATTCAGGTTCGGGTCAGCACCTGGCTGGATCCCTGGTCCGACATTTCCAACAAGGGTTACCAAATTACCCAATCCCTGTTCGCCATTGCTTCCGGCGGCTATTTCGGTCGGGGTATCGGAAACGGCTCTCCCACCTATATCCCCGAGGTCCATTCTGACTTTATCTTTGCGGCAGTCTGCGAAGAGATGGGCGTTTTCGGCGGTGCCGCCATCATTCTTCTTTTCTTCCTCATTGCCTACCGTTGTTTTAAAATCTCCATTACCGCTCGCGACCCCTTCGACAAAGCGGTCTGTCTTGGTCTCACGCTTATGTTCTCGGTACAGACTTTTATTATTGTCGGCGGTGTCATCAAGATGATTCCCTTGACCGGTATCACATTACCCTTTGTCAGTTACGGGGGAACTTCTATTGTCGTAAACTTTATCTCATTGGGCATTATACAAGCCATTTCTGCCAAAGAAGAGAGAGGCAATATCGGAGGTGACCGCCATGAATCCCAATAAACGTATTATTCGTGTCCTTGTGGTTGTCTGCCTAATGTTTTTATCTTTGGTGACCTATTTGCTGTATTTTAATATGTTCCAAGCACAGGAGGTGGCCTCCAACCCCTACAACAAACGGCAATGGGAGGATGAAAAGTTTGTCAAGCGGGGCAATATCTACGACAGCAACGGCGTCCTTCTGGCCGAAACCGAAGTAAATGGAGATGCCAGAATCCGACGCTATCCCAAAGGCCGGCTTTACAGCCACGTCATTGGCTATTGCTCCCGTACTTACGGAAAAAGTCAACTGGAAATGACCTACGACAAGGAACTGTTGGGCCAAGGAGATATTACCATCAGTTTTAACGAGTTACGGTCTGGCTATAATCTAAATCTAACCATTGACCACACCTTGCAACAGTACGCTTATGACCAACTGGCCGGCAGACGTGGTGCCGTTGTAGCCTTGGAACCCTCCAGCGGTAAAATTCTGGCCATGGTCAGTTATCCCGACTTTGACCCCAACACCGAAAACTTAGAGAGAAACTGGCCCTCTATCGTGGAGCGGGAGGACTCGCCGCTCTTGGCTAGAGCGACCCAAGGCTTATATCCGCCGGGTTCTACCTACAAAATCGCAACAGCCGCAGCCGCATTTGAAACCGGCCGGCTGACCCAAACCTTTCAGGACGATGGCACCTTTGAGCAAGGCGGTCTGAAAGTGGACAACTATGGAAAGAAAGCCTATGGGGAAATTGACTTAAAAAAAGCCTTTGAAGTTTCCAGCAATTTTGCCTTTTGCACCCTGGGATATGAAATGGGGCCCGAAACGGTATTGGAAACTGCAGAACACTTTGGCATCAACAAATCCTTTGCCTTTGATCTGGCCACCAGCAAGAGCCGGATTGAATATAAAAAAATGTTCCAGGAAGATGCCGCCCTGGTTTCCATTGGTCAAGGCCAACTTCTGATGACACCTCTACACGTTGCCATGATGGGCGCAACGGTAGCCAACAACGGCGTCATGATGAAACCTTATCTTGTAGATACCATTGCTACATCCTCCGGCTTGACTCTATCCACAACAAAACCCTCGGTGCTTTCCGAGGTTATGAGTGCCTCCTGTGCCGACTACCTGGATGCATTGATGCAAGGGGTTGTCCAAAACGGAACCGGACGAAGCAGCCGGATTTCCGGCGTTGCTGTTGCGGGGAAAACCGGAACGGCAGAGAATGAATCGGAAAAGGATCATGCCTGGTTTGTAGGCTATGCGCCAGCAGAGAATCCCCAAATTGCGGTTGCCGTCCTCTTAGAATATGACGGCGGTGCCGGCGGTACCAATGCCGGACCTATTGCTCGGAATGTAATCCGAAAATATTTAGGCCTGTAGCCATTCCTTTACAACACAAAATCCCCCGCCAGCCTTAAGGTTGACGGGGGATTTCCTTTTTCCCTTATAGATAGTTCTTTAAAATATTCGCAAGATTGATTCCCATTCTCGTATGTCCCTCATTGGATGGATGCACACCATCTGTGGTTAAAAATCTTAAATCCGTAATGATATCTTCTCCCTCAATGATAACCGCCTTATCCTTTTGGGCACGAATGATTTCATTATAGTGTTGCATTTTCTTGTAATGCAAAGAGTTTTCATCATACAAACCGGCATTGGGTAAAATCGTAGGAATAAACAGCGGTTTCCCGGTTTTGTAAAGAGTATCTACAAAATAGGGGAATCTTTCTTCAAACACCTCTTCCGGCAACAAGGTGGCGTTGATGGCACCTTCGATCCAAGCATAGTCCCAATCCGTATCCTTCGCAAAAAAGTCTGCAATCTCCGGCTCATAGAAACAAGAGCCGCCTACTCCTTTATTAAATACATCCACACCCAAAATACGTCCGGCTTCGTTCACAAAGGAATTGGTGTGGGTAATAGACCTAGCACCATGAGTAATGGAAGATCCATAAGCAAGCAGTTTTTTTCGGGGCATCTCGCTGTCATAAGGCGGCCTGATGGCATGACCCATAGCATCGACAGAACATACGGTACAGAAACAACGCTGAAAATGGACTCTCCAGACATTGGGGCTAAAGTCATTGCCCGCACAAAATACTTTTTGTTGGGCCGCAGGCCATTCCCTCTCTACAATCTCAAGGGTCGTTATGCGCCCCGGCGTAACCGGAACTACATCATGGACATAATCCCCTTTTAGCACGGTTGCCATGATGACCCCCTCGCCACCGGTAACAATAAAGTCAACATGAATTCTGTTGGACTCTGTGACAAATCGTAATTCACACCCACAAGCATACTGGGATTTCATCCTTGCCCGTGGATTTAAATGCTGTATGACCTCCAAAGGATACCGATACAATCGATTGCCCAGAGGGGTTTCTTCAATATATTCCACATTGTGGTATAGGATATTCCCTTTCGTGATTCTCATTTTCATTTCTCCTATTCTCAGACTTCCTTGCTTCCTTTATTGTATCATCTTTTCAAAAGATGTCAATCTTTTTCCGGCCAAATTCTCCTATAAAAAAAACCGGCATGCATTTTGCATACCGGTTTTGATTTGGTTTGCTTAGTCTACAAACTCCAGAATCGCCATCTCTGCAGCATCACCACGGCGCGGTCCCATCTTAATAATCCGGGTATACCCGCCATTTCTTTCCGCATATTTGGGAGCGATTTCATCAAACAATTTTACTACGACATCCCGCTTTGTAATATAACTCAGCGCTTGTCTTTTGGTGTGAAGTGTATTGGTTTTACCGAGGGTAACCATTTTCTCTGCAATTCTCCGCACTTCCTTTGCCCGGGTTACGGTAGTTTCAATTCTGCCGTTTTCCAGGAACGAGGTCGTCATTGATCTGAGCATCGCACGTCTTTGGTCTGTCGGTCTACCAAGTTTTCTCTGGTGTGCCATTTTATCACCTCATTTTCTTATTTCTTTATAGAATCAATCGTCATTTGCCAAAGCCAGACCCATAGCATCCAACTTTGCAATGACCTCTTCAAGCGATTTACGGCCAAGGTTTCTTACCTTCATCATATCGTTCTCGGAACGTGTTGTCAAATCTTGTACTGTGTTGATGCCTGCACGCTTCAAACAGTTATAGGAACGAACAGAAAGATCCAGTTCTTCAATGGTGGTTTCTAAAACCTTCTCCTTCTTGCTCTCTTCCTTCTCAACCATAATTTCGGTATTCTTAGCCTCATCAGACAAGTCAATAAACAAACTCATATGCTCACTGACAATCTTTGCCGCCAAACTGACCGCTTCTGTGGGAGTAATGGTACCATTCGTCCAAACTTCCAACGTCAACTTGTCATAGTCTGTGACATTTCCTACACGGGTATTATCTACCGTATAGTTTACTTTTTGTACCGGCGTGTAGATAGAGTCGGTTGCAATCACCCCAATGACCGGCTGAAGCAACTGCTTGTTCCGATCCGAGGATACATAGCCACGGCCCTTATCCAAGGTAATTTCCATGAATAATCTGGCATCCTCACTCAAGGTTGCGATATGAAGATCCTCATTGATGATTTCCACATCCGAATCGTGCTTAATATCTCCCGCACAGATTTCTCCGGCCCCTTCTTGGTTAATATAAACCGTCTTGGGTGCATCGGAATGTAACTTGACTGCCAACTGCTTGATGTTCAGGATAATTTCGGTTACATCTTCCTTCACGCCGGGAATGGTTGAAAATTCATGAAGAACTCCGTCAATCTTTACCGAAGTTGCGGCTACTCCCGGAAGAGAGGACAACAACATTCTTCTGAGAGAGTTACCAAACGTTGTGCCGTAACCACGTTCCAGAGGCTCGACAACAAATTTGCCGTATTTATTATCTTCGGATGCTTCTACGCATTCAATTCTTGGCTTTTCGATTTCAATCATTGTCAGCCCTCCTAAACAATTTAATCAATCCCGCAATTCGCTGGGCGTTACAGCAATTTATTATTTGTTGTAATACTCAACGATCAAATGCTCTTCGATGGGCATATCGATATCCTCGCGCTCTGCCAGGGCAACAACACGACCCTCTAAAGTTTCGCGATTCACATCAAGCCACTTGGGAACAATTCTTGCCTCAGTAGAGTTCAGGATAGCTTCAAATTTTGCACTGGATCTGCTCTTCTCGCGAACAGCAATCACATCGCCTGCCTTTACCAAATAGGAAGGAACATTTACCTTCTTCCCATTTACCGTAAAGTGTGCGTGAGATACCAACTGTCTTGCTTCCGGTCTGGAAACAGCAAATCCCATTTTGTAAACTACATTGTCAAGACGGCTCTCCAGAATTGTCAACAAGTTCTCACCTGTTACGCCTTCTTTTTTGTTAGCCATTTCAAAGTAATGCTCAAACTGGCCTTCCAAAATACCATAAGCCCGTCTTACCTTCTGCTTCTCACGAAGCTGTGTGCCGTATTCGGAAAGTTTCCGTCTGCCCTGACCATGCTGGCCGGGAGCATATGCACGTCTGGTCACTGCACACTTATCTGTGTAGCATCTGTCACCCTTTAAGAATAACTTCTGACCTTCCCGTCTGCAAATTCTGCAAACAGATTCTGTATATCTTGCCATTTACTTTTTCACCTCCGTCATTACACACGTCTTCTCTTAGGCGGTCTACAACCATTATGAGGAATCGGTGTAACATCCTTAATCATATTCACCTCGAGGCCTGCAACCTGCAATGCACGGATTGCTGCTTCACGACCGGAACCCGGTCCCTTTACATAAACCTCGACATACTTCAAGCCATGCTCCATAGCTGCCTTTGCAGCGGTCTCCGCAGCCATCTGTGCTGCGAAAGGAGTGCTTTTCTTAGAACCTCTAAAACCGAGGCCACCGGCGGATGCCCAAGAAATAGCATTACCGGCTACGTCTGTAATCGTAACAATGGTGTTATTAAATGTAGATTTAATATGTGCTGCACCCCGCTCGATGTTCTTTCTCTCTCTGCGGCGGCGTGTTCTTTTTACTGCCTTTGCCATTGTATCTTTCACCTCCTAAAAATACGGATATCCGATACGGACACTATGATCTCGTACAGAAAAATCAAATTTCTTATTATGCCGCATTTTCATGCAGCATTGCCATCACGCAAAGATTATTTTTTCTTGTTTGCGATGGTCTTTTTGGGGCCTTTTCTGGTTCTTGCATTGGTCTTGGAACGCTGTCCGCGAACCGGCAAGCCCTTTCTGTGGCGAAGCCCTCTGTAGCAGTTAATTTCCATCAAGCGCTTGATGTCCAGTGCGATGTCTCTACGCAGATCACCCTCTACGTTGTAGTGGTCGATCTCTGCTCTCAACTTAGATACCTCGTCCTCTGTCAAGTCACGCACTCTGGTGTCCGGATTAATTCCGGTTGCTGCCAGGATCTTCTTGGAAGTAGAAAGACCAATACCAAAAATATAAGTGAGACCAATCTCAACTCTCTTGTCATTGGGCAAATCTACGCCTGCAATACGTGCCATACTTTTCACCTCCATTGATTTTTGAAAAAACAGTGGAGCAGAATTTCACCCGCGCATGCGCGGCGTCAGCCTATAGAATCTTTTGGGTTATAAGCCTGACCCTGCTCCGGACATAGAAAACTAACCCTGCTTCTGCTTGTGGCGGGGGTTTTCACAAATGACCATGACTCTGCCTTTTCTTTTAATAATTTTACATTTTTCACAAATAGGTTTTACGGAAGGTTGTACTTTCATTTCCTTCACCTCCTAAATTTGTACTTGCCGCCAAGGGACACTTTCACCCATAAAGCGAACTAGTATATCTTAACATAAAAATTTCTTTCTGTCAATTCTTTTTCTGCTTTGAATTGCAAAAGAATTCCCGAATTTTCATTAGGAAAATTGTCTATTTTGCCAAGCAGGTATCGCAAAAAGACAATTTTTCATCATGATTCTTCATTTATCCTCTGTGCACAAATGAAAAAGGCAGCAGAAATACTAAATTCTGCCGCCCTATGTCGTCCATGGTTTCTCTTTCCACCCTATTTGGCCCGCCAAGTGATTCTGCCCTTGGTTAAATCATAGGGCGAAATCTCAACGGTTACTTTATCTCCCGGCAAAATTCGAATAAAGTGCATCCGCAACTTTCCGGAAATATGGGCCAAAATCTGGTGACCATTTTCCAGTTCCACCTTAAACATCGCATTGGGCAAAGCCTCCAGCACGGTGCCCTCTACCTCTAAAACATCTTCCTTTGACATAGGTTTTCACCTCCTGATATAGATTTTAACATCTCTTGGATTGCTTTTCGCACGGAAGTATTATTGACCCGTTCCGGCTGTTTTTCCACCCAATCACAAATCAACCCGCTTCCGGCAATATGTTTCTGATTTTTTCGTTTACAACAAACCGCTTTTCGGCGTTTTCCATCACAAATCCAGACCAAGTTTCCTTCCTGTCGAATGACCAGAAAAAAATCTCCCCTGTCATGACCTGCTAGCGACTGCACCAATTCGCCTACTTGCACCGCTTTTGTTTTTTTCATACCATCCATTTAAACCTCTTTGCCGTCAGGCATGGTCAGCAAATATGGCGCATCGGCAGTAACCAAAACGCTGTTTTCATAATGCGCGGATAACTTTCCATCCTTGGTGTGTACCGTCCATTCATTGGCATTGACATAATACTCTTTCTTCCCTTGGCAAACCATGGGTTCAATAGCCAGACACATCCCCGGCCGAATCCGAATCCCCCGACTATTGCTGACATAATTCGGGATTTCCGGGTCCTCGTGCATTTGGGCGCCAATGCCATGCCCGCAGTAATTTCTAAGTACTGCATAGCCATTTGCTTCTATATACTCCTGCACTGCACGGGAAATATCAGAAATTCGATAGCCATCTTTTGCAAAACGTAACGCCTCAAAAAAACTCTGGCGAGTAACATCAATCAGCCGTTTTGCCTCGTCAGAGATCCTTCCCACGCCAAAGGTACGGCAAGCATCTCCATGGTAGCCTTGATAACAAGCACCTACATCTACGCTGATAATATCCCCTTCTTCCAAGATCCGATGATCAGGGATTCCGTGAATAATCTCATCATTGACACTGGCACAGATACTGCCCGGGAAACCTCCATATCCCTTAAAGGAACATTGACATCCCTGAGATTTGATATAACGTTCTGCAATTTGGTCCAGTTCTAATGTGGTAATACCGGGCCGAACCGCATCCCGTACTGCGCAGAGTGCACCATACGTTACTCTGCCGGCCATCTTCATTTTTTCTATCTCAGATTTCGATTTAATGGTAACCATATCAGCCCTCCAGCACCCTAAGAACCTCTGCTGTAGTATCTGCAATTCCTTCCTTCCCCAAGGCAACTTTTAACATTCCCTTTTGGGTATAATAAGCAAGCAACGGCTCGGTTTGTGTATGATATACCTCTAACCGATTTTTCACCGTTTCCGGCTTATCATCTGCACGAAGGGTTAGTTTACCGCCACAATGATCACAAATTCCCTCTTGCTGTGGTTTTTTATATTCTTTATGGTAGGTTGCTGCACATTCGCTGCACTCTAATCGCCCGGAAAGACGATGAATAATCTCCGCATCCGACACTTCAATATTAAGCACGGCGTCAATCGCAATATCACTTGCATCCAACGCTTCCGCTTGCGCCAACGTTCTGGGAAAACCATCCAATATAAATCCTTTTTTGCAATCTTCCTGAGACAAGCGCTCTTTCATGACTGCAATCATTACATCATCGGGGATCAACTTCCCATCATCAATGTATCCCTTTGCAATATTTCCAAGTTCGGTGCCTTCCTGTATGTTATGGCGAAGAATCGCTCCCGTCGAAATGGTAGGAATGCCAAAATGTTCACTCAGTTTTTCTGCCTGTGTGCCTTTTCCGGCCCCGGGGGCTGCTAATAATATAAGTCTCATAATTCCCATATCCTTTCCTTTTCGTGCCAGCGCACGCTGCATTCTTCCTGAAAAACGGATAGAGTAGGAACCGCTTCTGCCAGTGCATCATCGTCTCCTACTCTTCTATCGTTTGCACAAAGTTGTGCATCATTGTTATTTTATTCCAAGAATCCTTTATAATGCCGCATCAGCATCTGCGATTCTAATTCCTTCACAGTTTCCAGGGCAACACCCACAACAATCAAAAGAGAAGTGCCTCCAATGGCAAAGTTGTTGATGTGCAAGGCCAAATTCATGAAGATAGGAAGAACTGCAACGATACCTAAGAAGACTGCACCCGCTAATGTAATTCTGGACAATACCTTGGAAATATAATCCGAGGTAGGACGTCCGGGACGAATACCGGGAACAAATCCGCCATTCTTCTTCATGTTATTTGACATCTCAATAGGATTAAACTGCATTGCCGTATAAAAATAGGTGAAGAAAAGAATCAGCAGGAAGTACAATACTGCATAAACCCAAGACGTGCTGGAGAATACTCGCAAAAAGCCTCCCCAAAATCCTTCGTCACCGGCTTGCACGCCAAAGAAACTAGCAATCGTTCCGGGGAATGCCATAATGGACATGGCAAAGATAATGGGAATAACACCGGCTGCTGCAACCTTAATGGGGATATGGGTGCTTTGTCCGCCATACATCTTTCTTCCCACAACACGTTTCGCATATTGTACCGGAATTCTGCGTTCTGCCTCGTTCATCATGACAACAACGCCAATAACGGCCAGTCCCAAAATGAGCAACGCTGCAAGACCAATCCAGTTCAATGTTCCTGCTTGAATATTGGTCCAAAGCGAGGTAATCATACTGGGAATTCTGGAAACAATACCAGCAAAGATAATCAAAGAAATTCCGTTACCTACACCTTTTTCGGTGATTTGCTCGCCCAGCCACATCAAAAAGGCCGTGCCGGCTGTAAAGGTTGTTATAACAACCACCGCCGTAGAAAATCCCGGGTTGGTTACTGCTGCGTAGGACTTAAGCAGGAAGTAAAGACCAAAGGCCTGAATCAAGGCCAGGACTACTGTGCCATACCGCATCAGTTGGCCGATCTTTTTCCGTCCCTCTTCGCCCTCTTTCTGTAACCGCTCAAGAGCAGGAATGGCAACACACAAGAGCTGCATGATAATCGATGCGTTGATGTATGGGGTAATGCTCATGGCAAAGATGGTTGCATTTTGGAATGCACCACCGGAAACCATGTTCAAAAGTCCAAACATGGAGTTCTCAGCACTGAACAAATCCTTCATCTGGGAAGGTTCCAACATCGGAACGGGGATACAGGATCCCAGCCGGAAAATTACCAATAACACAAAGGTGTAAATAAGTTTTTTTCGCAGATCGACAATCTTCCATGCATTTCTGATTGTATCGAACATTCTTAGATCACCTCAGCCTTTCCGCCGGCAGCCTCGATCTTCTCTACTGCACTCTTACTGAATCTTTTTGCTTTTACTGTAAAGTTCTTTTCTACTTCGCCACGGCCCAAAACAACAACGCCGTCGCAAATCTTGGAGATGATTCCAGCTTCCTTCAAAACCTCTGCTGTTACCTCAGTACCAGCCTCCAGTTTATTCAAAGCCTCAACATTAACAGAAACATACTTCTTCGCAAAAATGTTATGGAAACCTCGCTTGGGAAGCCGTCTGTAAATGGGCATCTGGCCACCTTCAAAGCCGGGACGAACACCACCGCCGCTACGGGCATTTTGGCCTTTGTGTCCCTTACCGCTGGTTTTTCCATTGCCGCTTGCATGACCACGACCTACTCTGTATGCTTTTTTCTTAGAGCCTTCGCTCGGAGATAATTCATGGAGTTTCATTGCGTCCACCTCCTCCTTCTTTGTTAAAATGATGATCCGCCCCGCAGGGACGGAGACCGGATTTACTCCGGATTCCAACTTCTTACTCGGATACTTCCACCAAATGTTTTACCTTGAAGATCATACCGCGAATCTGCGGCACATCATTCTTTTCAACTGTCTGACCGATCTTTTTAAGACCCAATGCAGCAACAGTAGCAATTTGATCTTTTTTGCATCCGATGGTGCTCTTTTTTAATGTAACCTTAATTGTATTCGCCAAGGATAACCCTCCTCTTAAACTAATTTATTAACCGAGGATCTCTTCCGGCTTCTTCCCTCTGAGCTGAGCAACCTCTTCTACACTCTTGAGAGATGCCAGACCCTCGATGGTTGCTGCAACAACATTCTTGGGGTTGTTACTACGCAAGCATTTGGTACGAATATCTCTAATTCCGGCCAATTCCAATACCGCACGAGCAGGACCGCCTGCAATAACACCGGTACCTTCTGCCGCCGGTTTCAGAAGAACACGGCCTGCGCCATACTCACCGATAATCTCGTGAGGAATCGTAGTTTTTACTCTGGGAACTGTGATCATATTCTTCTTTGCATCATCAATTCCCTTCCGGATTGCGTCAGGAATTTCTGCCGCTTTACCCATGCCACAACCCACATGACCATTGCCGTCACCGACAACAACCAGTGCGCTGAACCGGAAAGTCCGGCCGCCCTTTACAACCTTTGCAACACGGTTCAAATGAACTACTTTTTCCTGTATATCCAGCGTATCTGCTTCAATACGCGGCTGCTTTCTGGTTCTTTCACCTTTTTCTGCCATTAATGTTTCACCTCTTTCTCGACGATTAGAACTTCAGGCCGCCCTCGCGCGCTGCCTCGGCAAGTTCTGCAACCCTGCCGTGATAAACATATCCGCCTCTGTCGAATACGACCTCGGTAATGCCCTTGTCTGCTGCCTTCTTGGCAATCAAAGCACCAACCGCTTTTGCGGCTTCTTTATTGCCGCCGTAATTGGCCTTCAGTTCCGCATCCAAAGATGATGCAGAAACCAGGGTGTTACCCGTCGTATCGTCAATGATTTGAGCGTATATGTTCTGCCGACTTCTAAACACGCACAATCTGGGGCACTCCGCTGTTCCGGAAACCTTTTTCCGAACTCTTGCGTGTCTGGCAAGTCTTGATACATTACTATTTACCTTCTTAATCACTACGTTTGCACCTCCTTGCGGTTACTACTTCTTAGAACCGGCCTTACCTTCCTTACGTCTAATATGTTCTTCAACGTATTTAATACCCTTGCCCTTATACGGCTCCGGCGGTCTCTTTTCGCGAACATTTGCCGCAAACTGTCCAACCTTCTGCTTATCAGGACCGGAAATAATGATCTGGTTCGGCTGCGGAACTTCGATGGTAATTCCGTCGGTTGCCTCCATCTCTACCTGATGAGAATAACCAAGGTTCATGACCAGTTTCTTTCCTTGCAGTGCTGCTCTGTAACCAACACCGTTGATTTCCAACTGCTTTTTAAAGCCCTCTGTAACTCCAACGATCATATTGTTAAGCAAGGTACGTGTCAAACCGTGCAACGATCTGTGAGCCTTTCCCTCAGAGGGACGCTTTACCTCGATGGTATCGCCGTTTTGCTCTATCATCATGTCCGCAGGCAACTGTTGTGCCAGTTCGCCCTTAGGACCCTTTACGGTAACTTCATTGTTTGCACCGACTGTTACAGTTACCCCTTGCGGAACCGTAATCGGCATTTTTCCTATACGAGACAATGAATTCTCCTCCTTTCTTACCAAATAAACGCCAGCACTTCGCCGCCCACGTTCTGACGGCGTGCCTCCTTGTCTGTCATAACGCCCTTAGACGTAGAAATAATCGCAATACCCAAACCTTTTAATACTCTGGGCAACTCTTCCTTGGACGCGTAAGATCTCAAACCCGGTTTACTTACTCTCTTCAGTCCGGTGAGTACCTTTTGCTTATTTTCTCCGTACTTTAAGGTAATACGGATTACGCCCTGCAGCCCGTCTTCAATGTACTCTACATTTTTGACATAGCCTTCGTCCAGCAAGATTTTTGCGATTGCCTTCTTCATATTGGAAGCCGGAATGTCGACTGTGGTATGTCTGGCATTATTGGCATTTCTGATTCTTGTCAGCATATCTGCGATAGGATCTGTAATATGCATAGTTCTAACCTCCTTCTTTTCGGAATCGAGAGTCGGTTTGGTTGTCCGTACATGTTATGCAACCACCTTACCCTTGTTTCTTCAATCAAATTGCATCGGCAACAACGCTGCCGAAATCAAACATCAGCCGATTACCAGGACGCTTTCTTTACGCCTGGAATCTGACCCTTGTAAGCGAGCTCACGGAAGCAAATTCTGCAAATACCGAACTTACGAAGGTAAGCATGGGGTCTACCGCAAATCTTACATCTGTTGTATTCACGAGTCGCATATTTTTGCTTTCTTTGCTGCTTTACAACCATAGATTTTTTAGCCATGAACTTTCATCCTCCTTATCCGGCACTATCTCGTAAACGGCGCACCCATCAGGGTCAGAAGCTCGCGGGCTTCCTCATCCGTCTGTGCAGTGGTTACAAAGATAATATCCATACCGCGAATCTTATCAATTTTATCATAATCTATTTCGGGGAAGATAAGCTGTTCCTTAATGCCCAGCGCATAGTTGCCGCGACCATCAAAGGAATTGGGGTTAATCCCACGGAAGTCACGTACGCGGGGAAGTGCTGCATTAAACAGACGATCCACAAACTCGTACATTTTTGCACCTCTTAAGGTAACCTTACAGCCGATATTCATACCTTCTCTGACTTTAAATGTTGCAACAGATTTCTTTGCCTTGGTAATGACTGCCTTCTGACCGGTAATCAAGCCCAGATCAGCTGCAGCACTCTCTACGGCCTTCGAATTCTCTCTTGCATCACCTACGCCCATATTGATAACTACCTTTTCCAACTTCGGAATCTGCATGACACTCTTGTAGTTATACTTTTTCATCATAGCGTCTTTGATTTCTTTTGTGTACTTCTCTTCCAATCTCATTGAGAGTGAAACCTCCTTTCCTTATCGAATTTAGAATGTTTCGCCGCACTTTTTGCAGTACCGAACATGGGTTCCGTCCTCCAGAACTTTACGTCCAACTCTGCTGGGTGCGCCGCACTTTCCGCAAACATTCATAACCTTGCTTGCGTAGATTGGGGTTTCCTGCTTAATAATACCACCGGCTTCACCCATTTTTCTGGGTTTTTTGTGCTTTGTGGCCATGGAAACGCCTTCAACAATAACCATGCGCTTTTCCGGGTTTACAGACAAAACCTTGCCTTTTTTGCCTTTATCCTTACCAGATAAAACCACAACCTCGTCGCCGGTTTTCACATGCATCTTTGCCATTGTCTCTCCTCCTTTTTTCAAACTGAAAAGGCCTCTGATACGCAACTTGCGTAGTAATCTAACCTCATTGGTAAGTCTGTGCTAAATTCCGATTGTATTAAAGAAAACCAATCAAATCCTACAGAACTTCGGGGGCGAGGGACAGGATCTTCATATATTCCTTATCTCTCAACTCTCTGGCAACCGGCCCAAAAATACGGGTGCCTCTCGGTGTCTTGTCGTCTCTAATGATAACGGCTGCGTTTTCATCAAACCGAATCTTAGAACCATCAGAACGCTTTACGCCGTTGACGCTGCGTACGATAACCGCTTTTACAACGTCACCTTTTTTAACAGCACCGCCGGGCGTTGCTTTTTTAACAGAAGCAATGATGACATCGCCAATGTTGCCGTAACGACGGAAGGATCCGCCCATAACCCGGATACAAAGAATCTCTTTGGCACCGCTGTTATCAGCAACTTTCAATATTGTCTGCTGTTGAATCATACCGGATTTCCTCCTATTCCATTATTGGGAGATTACCTAGGCAACCTCCAGATTCCAAGGCCGGAAAACTCCAAGCCCTGGACAATCCGCCAAAAGCGGGAAAATTCCTTATTTTGCTTTTTCAACGATTTCAACCAATCTCCATCTCTTGTCCTTGGAGAGGGGGCGGGTTTCCATCACCTTAACCTTGTCGCCAATGCCGCAAATGTTATTTTCATCGTGCGCCTTTAACTTGTAAGTACGCTTCATAACCTTGCTGTAAAGAGGGTGTTTTTCATGCTCTTTGATTGCGACAACGATTGTCTTATCCATCTTATCGCTTACGACCTCACCAATTCGGGTCTTGCGGTAATTACGTTCACTCATTCTTTACACCTCCTACGCATTCACGCTTGTGTGAATCCCAAGTTCTTTTTCCTTGAGAACCGTTTTAACTCTTGCAATGTCCTTTTTGACGCTAGCAATTCTCATGGGATTATCCAGTTGGTTGGTAGCGTTCTGGAAACGAAGGTTAAAAAGCTCTTCCTTCAAGTCCTTGATCTTAATCTCAAGCTCTTGCGTTGAAAGGTCTCTTATCTCCTGAATTTTCATTAACTATCACCTTCCGTTTCTTGGTCTGCCTTTTTGACAAACTTACACTTGAGCGGCAACTTATGCATCGCAAGACGCAATGCCTCACGAGCAACTTCTTCACTAACGCCGCCGATTTCAAACATAACACGGCCGGGCTTTACTACTGCTACCCAGTACTCAGGGGAACCTTTACCACTACCCATTCGGGTTTCGGCCGGTTTTGCAGTAACAGGCTTATCCGGGAAAATCTTAATCCAGACCTGACCGCCTCTCTTGGTGTAACGGGTCATGGCAACACGGGCAGCCTCAATCTGGTTACTGGTAACCCAGGCCGGGCTCAATGCCTGCAAGCCAAAATCGCCGTAAACAACTTTATTACCACGGTGTGCAGCGCCCTTCATTCTGCCGCGCTGTACTTTTCTACGCTTAACTCTCTTCGGTGATAACATTATTTTCTGCCTCCTTCTCTGCGTCTGGGAGCAGGTTTTTTCTCCTCTGCGGGTGCTGCATTTCTGCTCTCCGCCAGGATTTCACCTTTATAAATCCAAACCTTAACACCAAGTTTACCATAGGTGGTGTTGGCTTCGGTAAAGCCGTAATCAATGTCGGCTCTTAAGGTTTGAAGAGGAATCGTTCCCTCGTGATACTGCTCTGTCCGCGCAATTTCGGCACCGCCAACACGACCGGATACACAGGTTTTAATACCCTTAGCACCCATTTTCATGGTACGGCCCATGCACTGTTTCATCGCCTTCCGGAAGGAGATACGCCGCTCTAACTGAGAGGCAATATTCTCTGCAACCAGTTGCGCACTCATATCCGGAACTTTTACTTCGATGACATTCAGGATAATGGTCTTGCCTGTCATCTTCTCCAGTTCCTTCTTGAGTTTTTCAATTTCGCTTCCACCTTTACCAATAATGATACCGGGTTTTCCAGCATGAATGGAAACACGAACTTTATTGGCAAACTTTTCGATCTCGATTTTATCAACTCCGGCCAGGAATAATTTCTTCTTAAGGAAGACTCTGAGGTTGTAGTCCTCTACCAGACTGTCACCGAAGTTCTTTTTGTCAGCAAACCAGCGAGAATCCCAGTCCTTGATAATACCAACTCTGAGACCGTGCGGATTAACTTTCTGACCCATACTTGTTACCTCCTATCTTATTCCTTCTCCCGAAGTTTCAACGTGATATGACTTGTCTTTTTATTGATTCTGAAAGCACGACCTTGCGCTCTTGCCTGTACTCTCTTTAAGGTTGGGCCTTGATCTGCGTAAACCTCTGCAACATAGAGATTTTCCACATTCATTTGGTAGTTGTTCTCCGCATTGGCCATTGCGGATTTGAGCAACTTTTCAACCACAGGACTTGCAACCTTGGGCGTATTCTTTAAAATTCCGATTGCTTCGCCGACCGGCTTATTTCTAATCAAGTCGATGACAATGCGGACTTTTCTGGGCGCAATGCGTACATGTGTAACTTTTGCTACTGCTTCCATGTTCTGTGCAGCTCCTTTCATCAATCGAATTCCTCAGCGCGGATTATCTGGATGTCTTCGCGCCGGCATGACCTCTGTATGTTCTGGTGGGAGCGAATTCGCCAAGTTTATGGCCTACCATATCCTCGCTCACATAAACCGGAACATGCTTTCTTCCATCATAAACCGCAATGGTGTGTCCAACCATCTCCGGGAATATAGTAGAAGCTCTTGACCATGTCTTTAAAACGTTTTTCTCGTTCTTTTCGTTCATAGCAACAATTCTGGCAAGCAACTTCGCATCAACGAAAGGTCCTTTTTTAATACTTCTTCCCATGTGATTCCCTCCTTACTTGCTGTTCCGTCTCTTAACGATAAACTTGTTCGACTTTTTCTTCTTATTTCTGGTCTTGTAACCCAGTGCAGGCTTACCCCAGGGAGTAACCGGGCTCGGCATACCGATGGGGGACTTACCTTCACCACCACCGTGGGGGTGGTCATTGGGGTTCATAACAACACCGCGGACAGTGGGACGAAATCCCATGTGACGCTTTCTGCCGGCCTTACCGATGTTGATGTTGGAGTAATCGGTGTTTCCAACCTGACCAATGGTCGCACGGCAGTTCAACCGAATCATGCGAACCTCGCCGGAAGGCAAGCGCAACTGTGCATAACCATTCTCTTTTGCAAGAAGTTGGGCTGTTGCACCGGCCGAACGAACCATCTGTGCACCCTTACCGGGGTTCATCTCAATATTGTATACCATAGTACCAACGGGGATGTCCTTCAGTTCCATGGCATTACCAGGCTTAATGTCTGCACCGGAACCCGATACAACTACATCACCCTTTTTCAAACCAAGGGGTGCAATGATGTAACTCTTTACACCATCCTCATACTCGATGAGGGCAATGTTTGCACTACGGTTCGGATCGTATTCGATAGAAAGAACGGTGGCATTCATACCGTCTTTATATCTCTTAAAGTCAATCACTCTGTACTTTCTCTTGGCTCCGCAGCCACGATGACGAACGGTAATTTTACCCTGTGCATTACGTCCTGCTTTACTGGAAAGCGGACGCAGAAGAGATTTTTCCGGAGCGACCTTATCAATCTCTTCAAAGGTGGAAACCGTCATATGACGCCGAGACGGGGTCGTCGGCTTATATTTTTTAATTCCCATTTTTAAATCTCCTTATCTTCAATTTTTTTCAGGCAGAATTTTACGACTCAAACAACTCAATGGTTTTGCTTCCCTCTTTGAGTTTTACGACTGCCTTCTTCCAGTCAGCACGCTTACCGGAAAATACACCCTGTCTTTTGGGTTTTCCGATATAATTCATGGTGGTGACCTTTTCTACCTCTACCTTGAAGATCTCTTCTATTGCTTTCTTGATTTCGATCTTGTTTGCGCTTTTTGCAACCTCAAAGGTGTACTTCCGATCTGCAACCTGATCCATACTCCGTTCAGTGATGATCGGTCTTCTAATAATATCATGTGCTAACATTATGCGTACACCTCCTCAAGTTTGGTTACGGCATCCTTCAAGATGATGCACTTGGTGTGATTTAACACTTCATAGGTATTGATGGCACCTACATAAGTGGTATCAACACCTTTGATATTTCTTGCAGAAAGAACGATATTTTTATCGTTTTCCGGAAGAACGATGAGCGCTTTTTCATTCACGTTCAAGTTCTTCAGTAAGTTTGTAACCTGCTTGGTCTTGATCTCGTCGCAAGAGAAGGCATCCAGAACGATCAACTCGTTCTCCTCTACCTTAGAGGACAGCGCCGACTTCAGCGCAAGACGTCTTACCTTCTTATTAACGTTGTATCTGTAATCTCTGGGCTTGGGGCCAAGGGCTACGCCACCGCCAACCCACTGAGGAGCACGGATACTACCCTGACGGGCACGACCGGTACCTTTTTGTCTCCAGGGTTTAATACCGCCGCCGCGAACCTCGGTCCGGGTTTTGGTGCTCTGTGTACCCTGTCTTTGATTGGCTAAGTAGTTTACCACTACTTCGTGCATAACGTCGGAACGAACCGGTACGCCAAACACATTTTCATTCAAATCCATATTGCCGACAACCTGACCGTCGACATTATAAATATCTACTGTAGGCATTCTCTATTTCCTCCTCTCTCTGCGGTTAGGCTTCTGCCTTGACTGCGTTTTTCACAACAAGCAATCCGCCTTTCGGTCCGGGAACCGAACCTTTTACCAACAAAAGATTGCGTTCTTTATCAACCTTTACCAGGTCAAGATTCTGGATGGTGACAGTATCAACACCGTAGTGACCCGGCAGCTTCTTACCTTTAAATACCCGAGACGGATCAGAACAAGCACCCAAAGAACCGGGGCCTCTGTGATAGTGAGAACCGTGGGTCATAGGACCGCGGTGGGTTCCCCATCTCTTGATGGTGCCAGCATAACCGTGACCTTTACTGGTTCCGGTAACATCCAGCATCTCGCCGTCTTCAAACTGCTCTACATTCAATACATCGCCCACATTTAATTCTGCAGCATTATCCAGCTTGAATTCCTTCAAATACTTCTTTACCGGAACACCTGCTTTTGCAAAGTGGCCTTTTTCCGGTTTGTTGGCGCGTTTCTCCTTCTTGTCCGCAAAACCGACTTGGACAGCACTGTAGCCGTCTACTTCTACGGTTTTTTTCTGGACAACAGGACAAGGACCAGCCTCGATTACCGTAACGGGAACCAGATTGCCGTCCTCTGTGAAGATCTGGGTCATACCAATTTTCTTACCCAAGATTGCCTTTTTCATTTTTCTTTCCTCCTGTTTTGCACAGGCCTCGGTTCCTTCCGGAACATGCCTGCGGGTTATTGGTTGGCGGCTTACGCCTTGCCAACATGACCTAAATTTTTTCGCCATATCCATTGGGTGATACGGCATTTAAAAATCCGTTTTCCAAATGGAAAACTAAATTTCTAATTCAATGTCCACGCCTGCGGGCAGATCCAAGTGCTTCAGAGCATCGATGGTTTTGTTGGTAGGACCCAAAACATCAATCAATCTCTTGTGCGTTCTCATCTCGAACTGCTCACGACTGTCCTTGTACTTATGAACCGCTCTTAAGATTGTAACAATCTCTTTTTTGGTAGGAAGCGGGATCGGTCCGGAAACCTTGGAACCCGTTCTCTTTGCGGTCTCTACAATCTTTGCAGCGCTTTGGTCGATAAGATTGTGATCATAAGCCTTCAGTCTAATTCTGATTTTTTCTGCTGCCATGCTATACCCTCCTTAAAATAAATAAGTTTACACCGTGCCGGGCGTTTCGCACGAGCTCAAAATGAAACCCGAATCCACTAAGTCCTCCAACGGACAACGGCTTCGGGACATACAGACACAACACAACCCCAAACGGCATCAGCATGCTGCCGCAAGAGGCGGTACTTCTCTGTTTTGTAGAAAGTGTGACCTTTCCGCCCGTTTTCTTGAACCGGACAATCTCCTCCGAAATTCCCAAAAGTCCCGTATTTACAGGCTTTTGCTACCTCCGGAATCATCGTATGTCTTTGTCACGCCTATCTATTATACTATGGGTGCCGGGCGGTGTCAAGTTTTTTTTTCATCTTTCCGGCACAAAACGGGGTTTTTAAAAAATTTTGTTTATTTTGGATAATTTCCCCGTATTCTTCTTTTCTCTGCTAGAAATTTTGTACAATCAGCAGTCTATTCTTCCACCAGTTCCATGGAGACTTGCTCCGTTTGCTCGGTCGGCTCTGCCTGTTTCGCCTTCTCCGCCTGCTCAGTTTCCCACTGCTCTTTGCTTCTTGGCAAAAAGACATCCCGAATCAGGGCACTGGTTTCTTCCTGGTGGTATTGATACCACCACAATCCTGCGTCATAAAACGGCTCTCCCGGCAACTGATAGGACTCTATGGCCTCTACATCAATTTTTTGCAGCACATCAATATGAACCAGCAAATCCTGCAATGTATAATTGGTACGGACATTATCCGCAATCACATCAAAAACATCGGTAATCTTTGCAAAGTATTGAGGCTTCGCCTTTTGGGCAACCAACGCCTTTAAGAATCTCTGCTGCCAATAAATCCGGCCTTCGTCCCCCATGACATACTCCCCAGGGGCACTGCCGTCATTATTGTGCCGGAATCGAACAAAGTCATGGGCACTCTGTCCATCAAGATGCTGTTGTCCCGCTTTTAAGTGAATATGCAAATCTTGTGCCGGGTCATCATAATTCATGTTATAGGGAACATGGAATTCCACCCCGCCCAATGCATCGATAATTTCAATAAAACCATCGAAATCTACCGTAAGGAAATAATGAATGGGCAGACCGCTCAGTTTTTTCACCTGACGGATTAACTCCTCCTCCTGCCCCTGATCCTTTCCGCTTTTTACCTTCTGCAAGCCAACACCCACAGCAGCATTTAACTTTTGCTTGTAGCCATTCATCACAACTTGCGTATCACGAGGGAAGGACAGCAGATTGACACGGTTTGAGTATCCGTCATAGGATATCAGCATAATGGTATCACTGCGGGTACCGTCTGCATCAATGCCAATCAACAGGAAGTTAATCATCCCCACCTGCTCGCTGTCCTGATCTAATTCTCCAATGGTTACCTGATTTCCAAGAGGCAGGCTGGATATCTTTTGGGCCGCTAAGACACCAAGCATGGTAAAAGCAACAATGCATATTCCTGTCACCAGCATGGTTATAATTTTGGCACGTTTTGTCATTACCGGCTTCCTCCCTTCCCGTTTCTTTCCCTTCGGCATCTTTCCCCAAAGTACTACAATTATATAATATTTATCAAATCCTTGTCAATGTCCTTTTATCATTATTCATAAATTATTTACACCAATCCTCCTCCATATACCCCTCTGTCTTATTTTATACCATAAAAGAACCATCCCCTCCCTGACCTCTACAAAAAATCCCCCCGCCAAAACCCAGGCGGGGGGGATTATGATTTCTTTATGCGTTTTTATCCAAGATGCAGAACATCTTAATTTTGCCTTCCGACATATACAGCATCACCTTAGACGGGTTGGTCAAACCATCCTCGTAAGGTACCAGACTCTTTAAGATACCTTCACAATCCGAGGTTACATCATGAATAGCCAGTTGGCTGCCACTTTCATTATAATAAATAACACGAGCGTCGCTGATATCATCAAAGCTAAAGGTCATAGCTCCAGCATCGCTGGTCACCGTCTGTCCTGCAATGATGCGTTCCGGAAGAATGGAAATACTATCATCTGCCTTGCGGTAAACGCTTCCTAAAAGAACCGCATATTCAGAATCATAGAAATCTGTGCCTGATTTACGAATGCCAAAAGTATTGCTACCGCCGACACTATAAATCACATTTTCACTCTTGATCAGGCTATATCCATCTCTGTCAGTACCTGCACGATAGATATCACCCAAATCCGGTTCCCATGTGGAACTGGTGGAAACCCAACCCTCTATTTCTTGACCGGCGCTGGAATCTGCAGAACTGAATCCAACCAGATATTTCATGGCAGCATCAGCATCAGGGTTGGTCATGGATACTATATTTTCCGAAATCACATTCACCGGAGAAGAATCATCTACATCCGAGGATGCGTTTCCGCCATAGCAAACCACTACCTTTGCACTATTGGTCTGGCTGACATCAAAGACCTCCACATAATACTGTCCATTATTTTTAAAGGTGGCCGACAGAGAATTAATGCGATACCGGTCATAATCCGATCTGTTCGAAGGAACAACAAATACGATAGCGTTGCCGATATCAACCACTGTACCATTCTCGCCGGTCAGTTTCCGGGCCGAACTGTTATAGGTCATGGAGTTTGCCCCGGTAACCGAACTTAAGAAGTACAATTTATCACTGGTAATGCTGTTTCCGCTTGCACTCTGTTCTGCGGTATAAACCTTATTCAGAACTACTTTGCCACCGGAATTCTTGGTGGTATACTTGATCATCTGGTTTACGGTATAGCCGGTGTTGGCATCCTTGTTTTGGATTGCCGCACTAGCCGTTAACTGAGTGACCGCATCCGCAACACTATAACTTGTACCGTTGATCTTCACATCATCCTGCAACTCTACCAGAGCCTCGCTGCCGTTCTGGTTTAAAATCCGAAGTTGTTTTGTCTCATCAAAGGCAATTTGTCTCGAACTCATCCCCATGATATATCCGTAATAAATATTCTCAACCACGGCATCTTTTCGATACGCTACAATATTACCGTTTATATCCTTGCAATAAACACCGCTGTCCTGTAGAGCCGGCTCAGCCAGCAAATGACTCAGGCCATTCAACCAGGGTGCGGCCGGAGAAACCCGATATCTGTTTCCGCCAATGGTGAGAAAATCATCTTCTACCGTTGTAACGGCACCAGTAACAGTATCTCGAATCACCACAGCCTTCCGCAAAACTTCTCCGCCATTGCCGGCATTGCTGGTAGCCAGACAGATTACATCGCCCGCGACAATAGACCCATAAGACATGGCGTTGCCATCTTCGTCCACAATGGTCGTTACCGCACTGGCATCATCAACGTTTAGAATTAATTTCTTGTCATTTCCGGTCTTGGTCACATCGTCAATAATGGAATATTCCGGCGATACCTTGCTGGAAACATAATAAACCTCATAATCATCAATTTTGATGATATCAAACTTATTATCACCATCGGAATCTAGCAGCGTTATGCTTCCCACCTGGGGAATCAACCCAACGCTGAACCGGCTGGCCGCAGCATTTGCCCCCAACAGTTTCCCATTATAGATAACAATGTTCTCTGCATCTAAATTGATGGAAGAAGCACTTTTGTCATTCTCCGTTTTGTAATATTTAATCTGGGTTGCAACGGTGCTCCCTTGATCAATCATATCTGCAGTGACTGTAACAGCATTGTTTTTCCGCAACACATATATAGCCAATGTGCGAATAACACTTCCGTCGTTTTTATAATAATACTCAATTTCATGACCCAAATAGTTCTTCAAAGACAGGTCTGTGGTCTTGTAGGTATAGGTCGCATAGGTACCATCAGGTTCCTGCCCGTAAATTTGTACTTCATCATCCCGCAAATTAACATCCGGCGCGGTTATGCTGGTCACACCATCCGAAGAAATAACACCGGTGCTTTTAATATATCCCAAATAATTTGCCAAGATCGTTTTCTTAGTCAGTTTATCCTGCTCTACCATCTCAACTTCGAGAGAGTCATATAACATCTGTGCAATGCAGGCACGGCTGGCCGGCGTTTCCACCGCACCTAACTGATATGCATTTTCCGTAATCCCCAGTTTTCCTGCCTGATTAACATACTCTGCATACCAAGGCGTTCCGCTGACATCTATACCGGTATACCCCAAGGTGCATACTATCATCTTTAACGCTTCTTCATAGGAAACATTGGCACTGGGACGGAACGTGCCGTCATCATAACCGTTAATAATCCCCATATCATAAGCCGTGTTGATATTGGGAATAGCCCAGTTGATGCTGGAATCGTTATCGTCAACATCCGAGAAAGGAAGTTTTGCAGCACTGGAAGATCCCAGCGTGCCGTAGTTCAAAGTCCGCATCAACATAGCAGTAAACTCGGCTCTGGTCACATTCCGATCCGGACGAAAACTACCGTCTTCATAGCCCTTAATAATTCCCATTAAACTAAAAGTCTTTACTGCATCGGCATAAATAGCGTTTTCTGATACATCGGAAAACGCAACTGCGCTATTCTCATTCTGTGCAAATACCGTCGTCGTTACGAGGCAGGTTGTTACAACCATCATGGTTGCCAACACAAATGCAAGAAACCGTTTTGCTTTTCTCATCGTCATTTCCTCCTGTTCGTTATCGCTTTCCATGCTTTAAAAAGGCAAACACCTTCATAAGTCTAAGTTTATCATCAAAGTGCCAAAAAGTCAAGGGAAACCCCCTGTCATATTTTGGTTACTTTTTCGTTACGGGCCTTTCTCAAAAAGGTATCTATCTCCACCGGCTCTTCTGTTTTGACATAAACAATACTCTGGGGACGGTTGGCAACCTCCATCGGATTTTGCTGGTCATCATACAGTTCTGACACAGTCTGAGAAAAAAACTTGCCCACCGGCCGCAAAAACTCAATCACATCACCTCGGAAGAATCGGTTTTTCTGCACTACCGCAGCAAGACCGGTCTTGGCATCGTAGCCGGTGACCACCCCAACCATATCATAATCTCGCAGATAGGAACTGCTGGCATAATTCTGTTCCTGTGCACCGGGTCTGCCGAAGTAAAAACCGGTGGTATAATCCCTGTGGCTTACTTTTTTCAAATCTTCCAGCCATTCCGGCTGCACTGTATAATGCTCCGGATCTGCAAAATAGGCGTCGATAGCCTCCCGGTATGCTTTAATTACCGTTGCTACATAATACTCCGATTTTACCCTACCCTCGATTTTAAAACTGGATAATCCCGCTTCTATCAACTGATCCATATGTTCGATCATACAAAGGTCTTTGGAGTTATAGATAAATGTTCCCCGCTCATTTTCAAATACCGGCATATATTCCCCGGGCCGATGTTCCTCCATAAGATAATATTTCCAACGGCACGGATGGGCGCAACTACCCTGATTACTATCCCGTCCCGTCATATAGTTGCTCAAAAGACACCGGCCGGAATAGGATATACACATGGCGCCGTGCACAAAGGCCTCTAATTCCAGGTCCGGTTGAACCCGCTGCCGAATCTCCCGGATTTCCTCCAAAGACATCTCCCGTGCCAAAATAACCCGGCTTGCCCCCATCTCCCGCCAGGCTCTTGCACTTTGATAATTGGTGTTATTTGCCTGGGTGCTAACATGGATCTCCAAATCCGGCGCAATTTCCCGTGTAACCGCAAACATCCCCAAATCGGAGAGGATTACTGCATCAAGGCCGATATCTTTTACCTCCCTCAAATATGCGGCATACTCGTCGATGTCCCGATTATGCGGGATTATGTTCGCGGTCAAGTATACCTTTCCGCCACGGGCATGGGCAAAATCGATCCCTTCCCGCATTTCGCGTGTTGTAAAATTCTCCGCTGCTGTCCGCAACGAAAACGCCTCACCGCCGATATATACTGCATCCGCTCCGTAAATAAATGCTTTTTTTAGTTTTTCTAAGTTGCCGGCCGGCGCCAGCAATTCCGGCTTCTTCATAGCCTTCCTCCTATCTCCTTCTCAAAGCGAACCATGCCCGCCGCCCATTGGGGCGGCGGGCATGATCTTTTTTCTTATTGATAACTCTTACCAAAATACTCGCAAATACCTTTGGCAATTCCTATGGCAAAGGCCCATTGCCTGTCCTCGCTCTGCAATACCTTCGCATCTTTTTCTGTGTCAATAAAGGCAGTTTCCAGCAATGCAGACACCATGGTTGTATACCGCAAAACAGCATAACTTGCTGATTTTACACCACGATCCTCCAGTCCAACTTGCGCAACGACATTTTCCTGCAAGGTTGTTGCCAATTCCTCACCCAAAACAGAATCGTTATAATAATATGTTTCGGTTCCGGATCCGCCGCCGGCATTACAATGGATCGACAAGAATAAGTCCGCACCGGCCTCGTTGGCAATCTCAGCACGCCGCCGCAAACTGGCACTAACCGATTCAGTAGAAACATTATCGGTCAGGTTTTCACGGGTCATAATCACATAAAATCCGTTTCTCTCCAAAAGAGGTTTTGTCTTACTGGCAATCTCATAAGTAATATCCTGCTCTCGCAGACCGTTCCCGGTAGCACCGGTATCTGTAATGCTATAATTATGTCCGGCATCCAACACGACTACCACTTTTCCATTGGCCGGAACCCGTGTGGGTTTCGGTGTTGCCGTTGGCTTAAGTGTCGGTTTAAGCGTCGGCGCAGACGTTGGCTTAGCCGTGGGCGCAGGTGTTGGCTTAGGCGTTGGCTTAGGTGTCGGCTTAGGCGTTGGTTCTGGTGTTGCCTCCGGGATCACTTCCGCAGTAGGAATCGGTCTTACATCCCCATTGCCAATGATGACCGCATCCTGGACGCTGTCCCCGCCATCCATCAACATGGCATTATAGACCACCTGTGCCACAAAGGCACGATTGGCCGAATTGCTTACCCGTACCCGTGTTCCGTTTAGCAAATCATATTTCTGTGCCACATTCAAATAACCGGAATACCACTTAGGGCCAACTTTGGAGAGAGATTCATCCCCCACGCCGGAAGAACAAACTACCATCTTTACCGCCTGCTCGTCCGTCACATAGTTATTGGGGCAAAAGTATCCATTCTCCATACCGTTGATATATCCGTTTTCATAACAAAACGAGATGTAAGGGAAGGCCCAGTTGTTCTGATCCACATCGGGAAACGGCATAGCCTTTGGCTGATAGTAATTGGCATTATACCCATTGGCTCTTGCCAAAAAGGCACAAAACTCAGCCCGCGTGGTTTTATCCCCGGGCGCGAAGGCACCATCGCCTCTTCCTTGGATGACCCCGACATTGCTCAGTTTATCCACCGCTTTGTAATAAGACGCAGTAATGGGCACATCGGTAAACTCTAATCCAAATACCTGTGCCGGAAGTGCAAGCACCAGAAGGGCAAATATCAGCATTGCCGCTACTGATTTTTTGCGTTTCTGCATGAATATCACCTCAACGTTCTCCGTTGCATTTTAATCCTAAAATACGCCATTTTCGCATAATAACTATTCTCATTTTAACATATTCTCCGGAAAAAATCAAGACAAATGCACTTGTTTTGCACGGAATCCCCGCAATTTTTGTGATATTTTACTAGCCGCCTTTTGGCCTGTTTTTCCCCTGTAACTTCCTTTATTTCCTTTATGCAGTATGCAAAAGATCCCTTGTCCACAAAATATTGTGCTTAAAAAGGCATTTGATGTCTTTCCCACAAATTGGTCTTTTTTCCTTTTTTCTGGAAAAACATAGGCGGGTTTTGTGCAACTTTTTTATTCTCATCCAAAAAACATGAGATAGAATACGGTAATCAGTCCCGCTACACCCAGGGCGATTCCGCTCATCGCCCCCTCTTCATCACCCAATTCAATGGCTTTGGTGGTGCCCAGTGCATGACTGCTGGTGCCAATGGCAATGCCCGCCTCCACAGGGTTTTTGACCCGAAATAGGCGAAGCAAGAACGGTGCAAACACCGCGCCGGTAATTCCGGTAATCAGCACCGCCGCCACCGTCACAGCGGCAATTCCGCCATACTGTTCTGACAGCGAAACCGCAATGGCCGTGGTAACAGATTTTGGAAGCAAGGAGAAAAGGAGTTCCTCCTCCAGAAAAAACAATCGGCAAAGTCCGAGAACACAAAGAACGGATACTGCCGCTCCCACCGCAGTTCCCATCAAGATCGGAAACCAATTTCTCCGAAGCAGCGGAAACTGTTCATAAATTTTAACGGCAATTGCTGCAGTAGCCGGAATCAGGAAAATTTCGATAACAGTGCCTCCCTTTTGATAATTCTCATAGGGAATCCGAAAGAGAAGCAATACCCCTATCACCAAAAGAACTGCGATCAGCAACGGATTCGTCAGTGGCGTCTTGGTCTTTCGGTTGATCCAAACCCCCAAGGCATAAGCAAAAATACTCAATGTGATTCCAAAGACAGGTTCTGCCGTTAAAGCATAAACTCCTGCTAAAAACTCATTCATGGCGATTCCTCCGGATACGATATTTCTTTTGCAAAAAAGTGATTCCCCGCACCGTATACACCGTCGCAGCAAAAGTGACAAAGGTAGAAATAACGCAGATCACCAGAATGGGAATAATAGCCCCCCGAATCCTATCAAAGCAATCCAGAATCCCTACGCTGGCGGGAATAAAGAAAAAGGCCATATTTTGGGTAAAAAATTCACTACTCTCCCGTAAGACGGCCGGGCGCAAGGCCCTAACAAGAAAAACAAGAAATAACAATATCATGGCGATGGCACTTGCCGGAAAAGTAAATGGCAAAAGATGACTGATTCCCATACTCATCATACAAAGAACAAAAAAAAGGGCTATTTGCAATAAAACTTTCATAACCGATCCAATCACTCCTTTTTTCTTCCGTTTCGCATTGACACCGCCCCCCAAACTATGATATGATGCTTTCCAGAATGGAGGAAGGGTCTTTATGATAAAAAAAGACTATGCCTGTTGCTTTACCGGGCATCGCATCATTGCCGCAGATCTTCATAAGACCCTGCCGCAACGATTGGAATTACAAATTCGACAACTTATCAAACAGGGAACGGTTGATTTTATTACCGGCGGCGCCCTGGGCTTTGACACCCTGGCCGCACAAGCGGTTTTAAACCTCCGCAACGAATTTCCCGATATCCGCTTAATCTTAGCGCTCCCTTGCCAAGATCAAAGCAAACGATGGTCTAAAGGCGACCGGGATCTTTACGAAGAAATCCGCCGCCGAGCCGACTTCGTTCACTATACTGCCCAAGAATATTTCTCAGGCTGTATGATGCGCCGAAATCGTTTTATGGTAGATCACAGTGCAAACTGTGTCTTTTATTTAACCAATCCTCGCAGCGGCACCTATCGGACCGTGGCCTACGCTATAGAACAGGGTCTGCAACTTTATAATATTTTGGCTGTGAATTAGTACGGCAGAACGAAAGGATTCGTTCTGCCGTCTTTTTATCTTCCCAGCATATCTATCCGGCTGATTCGCATGGCTGTAATCTGATTGGTCTCCCTACCGAAAACAAAATCTTGTATATATAGATTTTCTTCTCCCTCTTGTTCCATCTCTTCCGTCAAGACCGTTCCTAAATACTCTACTTTTCTTCCGTCTATCCGGAAATACCGAATGGCTCTTGCGGGGGTTTCTGAGGGCATTTCCCCTTCAACGGCTTCCTCTTCCTCCTTGGCAAAGTGTTCCTCACCATAGGCTTTGACGAAATCTTCAAAACTGGTATAAAGACCTACGCCCCGCACCGTCAAATATTTGGTAGCGGCTTCTTCTTCTCGGAATTCACCACCCGAAACCACCAATGCACCGGCAATATCCTCTTCGGTATACTGTACCACCACACCGTCATACAAGCAATACCTAGGCGTCGTTGCAACGGCCTCGCCGGTAATGGTTTCAATTTCCGCCCGGGACATTCCTATCGTAATCTTCTTGCCACTGATAGTATCCACCAAAGAGAGGTCATCCATACTATAAAGATACCGTTCTTCTTCGGGCCGCTCATCGAGCAGCACATCATAGTTCTTTTGTCCTTCTATTCCGGCTTCGGTGCTTCTGGGAACAATGTTCCCTCCATCTGCACCTCCGTTTTTTCCCCAGTTACAACCGGAAAGCATCATGGCCAACAACCCTGCGGCCATCAACCCCGCCCATATCTTTCTTTGGATCATAGATCATTCCTCCTCTGTTTTCTTCTCCGCTTTTAAGCAGATCATCAAAACCGAAATATCTGCCGGTGATACACCGGAGATTCGTGATGCTTGCCCCAAAGATTCCGGCCGAATTTTATCCAGTTTCTGCCGTGCCTCCAGTCGCAAACCATCTATCTTCAAATAATCAATATCCGCGGGCATCTTTTTGGCCTCTAATTTTTTAAATTGGGCTGCCTGACTCAACTGTCTCTTAATATACCCTTCATACTTGATGGAGATTTCCACCTGTTCCTGCACCTCGGCGGGAAGGCTTACCCGCTCCGGATCAAAAGGTTCAAGTCCCGCATACTCCACCTGCGGCCGCTTCAACAGTTCCGCCGCCCGGACCCCCGACTGTAGCGGTGTACTCCCCACCGCTTCCAAATACGCCTGCAAGGCCGGTGTCGGCGGGAGGGTTACCTTTTCTAAGCGGTTGATTTCCTCCTCAATCTGTTTCTTTTTTTCCAAAAAAGCCTGATACCGTTCCTCCGAAATCAACCCGATTTCATACCCAAGGGGTGTCAGGCGCAAATCCGCATTGTCTTGTCGCAAAAGCAGTCGATACTCGGACCGGGAAGTCATCATTCGATAGGGTTCGTTAGTTCCCTTGGTAACCAGATCATCAATCAAAGCACCGATATATGCTTCAGAGCGGCTCAACACGATTGGCGGTTTCCCCTGTAATTTGCGGGCAGCGTTAATGCCCGCTATCAAACCCTGGGCCGCTGCTTCCTCATATCCGGAGGTTCCGTTAAACTGTCCGGCACCGTAGAGCCCCGGAATTTTTTTCATTTCCAAAGACGGCTGCAACTGCAGCGGGTCGGCACAATCGTATTCAATGGCATAGGCGTTGCGCATCACTTGTGCGTGCTCAAACCCGGGCAGAGAATGAATCATCTTAAGTTGCACATCCTCCGGCATACTGCTGGAAAAACCCTGTAAATACATCTCCTCGGTATCCAATCCCATAGGTTCCACAAACAGTTGATGACGTTCCTTATCCTTAAAACGGACAATTTTATCTTCAATAGACGGACAATACCGCGGGCCGATGCCCTTAATATCCCCGCCATAGAGGGGGGACCGATGCAGATTTTTTAGGATAATTTCCTTGGTTTTCTCGTTGGTATAAGTAATATGGCAAACCGCCCGATTCGCCAACTTTTCTTTGGTTTCAAAGGAAAATGGCGTAATATCCTCATCCCCCGGTTGTTCCTCCAACTGAGAAAAATCAATACTTCTGCGGTTGATTCTGGGCGGGGTTCCGGTCTTAAACCGTACCAATTCCACCCCGATTCGTTCTAAATTTCGGGATAGTTCGGTGGCGGGAAATACTCCATCCGGGCCACTCTCTTGACTAAACTCCCCAATAATAATCCGAGCCTTTAAATAGGTTCCTGTACAAAGCACTGCTGCCCGGCAAAGGTATTCTGCACCGCTTCTTGCAATAACCGAACGCACGGCACCCTTATCATCTAAAGTAAGATCCACAATCTCCGCCTGTCGCAAATCCAGATTCTCGGCAAGTTCCAGTCGATGTTTCATCTCGGTTTGATAAACCCTCCGGTCAATCTGTGCCCGCAAGGAATGTACGGCCGGGCCCTTGCCCCGATTGAGAATACGGGACTGAAGGAAGGTGGCGTCTGCCACCCGTCCCATCTCGCCGCCCAGCGCGTCAATCTCCCGCACCAAATGTCCCTTGGCCGTCCCGCCAATGCTGGGATTGCAAGGAAGATTGGCTACGCCGTCTAGGCTGATAGAAAACAGACAGGTGCGAAGTCCAAGTCTGGAAGCGGCAAAAGCCGCCTCTATACCGGCATGGCCGGCACCTATCACCGCAATATCATACGTATCTGCAATAAACAAAAGGTCACCTTCTTTGTGTCGGTCTCGGTTAAAAGAGTCCGGTGATTTTTCCTTCCCGGTCAAGATCCATCTTATTGGCCGCCGGTACCTTAGGCAATCCGGGCATAGTCATCACATCTCCGGTCAGGACTACCACAAATCCGGCACCTGCCGAAACCCGTACCTCCCGCACGGTAATGGAGAAACCTTCCGGTCTTCCTAACAACTTGGGATTATCCGATAAGGAATACTGGGTTTTTGCCATACAGATTGGCATCTTGTCAAATCCCAATTCGGTTAATTGTTTGATTTCATTTTCTGCTTTGCCGGCATAGACTACATCGGTAGCACCGTAAATCTTTTGTGCCACTGCTAAAATCTTTTCTTTGATGGAACTTTCTGTATCATAGATAGGCGCAAAAGTCCCGCTTCCATCCATGGTTTCGATGGTTTTGACCACCTTTTCCGCCAAATCAATACCACCGGCACCGCCCTTAGCGAAAACTTCACAAAGAGAAACTTCCACCTTCTTTTGGTTGCAGTAGTCCTCTACCATCTTCAGTTCTGCCTCGGTATCTGTACCAAACCGGTTAATGGCAACCACCACCGGCAACCCGTATTTCTGCATATTCTCTATATGGGCACCCAGATTTACCATCCCTTGTTGCAGTGCCTCTAAGTTTTCAATGCCCAGGTCGGCTTTGGCAACACCGCCATTGTACTTTAGCGCCCGCACCGTAGCCACCAAAACCACCATGCTGGGTTTGAGCCCGCCATACCGGCACTTGATATCAAAAAACTTCTCTGCGCCCAAATCGGAGCCAAATCCTGCCTCGGTAATGCAATAATCTGCCAACTTCAATCCAAGTTTGGTGGCCTGTACCGAATTACAACCGTGGGCAATGTTCGCAAAAGGTCCACCATGCATCAAACAAGGCGTGTTCTCTAAAGTCTGTACCAAATTAGGCTTGATGGCATCTTTTAACAGTAGTGCCATGGCACCGGCAACTTCCAGTTGGCCTGCCGTTACCGGCTGTCCCTCCAAGTTATAGCCAACCACAATCCGCCCAAGGCGCACCTTTAAATCTTCCATATCATTGGCCAGACAAAGAATCGCCATGATTTCGCTGGCCACTGTAATCATGAATCCATCCTCTCGGGGAAAGCCGTTGACCTTTCCTCCAAGGCCTACCACTACCTGACGCAGCGCCCGATCATTCATATCTAGGCATCGTTTCCAGGTAATCCGCCTTACATCCAAGCCAAGGGCATTTCCTTGATGAACATGATTGTCAATAGCAGCAGATAACAAATTATTGGCTGCAGTAATGGCATGCATATCTCCGGTAAAGTGGAGATTGATATCCTCCATGGGCACTACCTGGGCATAGCCGCCACCGGCAGCACCGCCCTTTACTCCCATGACCGGCCCCATAGACGGCTCCCGCAAGGCAATGATTGCGGATTTTCCAATCTGGGCCATGGCCTGTCCCAGTCCCACGGTTGTGGTGGTTTTACCTTCTCCGGCGGGCGTGGGATTGATGGCTGTTACTAAAATCAGTTTTCCATCCGGCCGCTTTTCTGCTTCTTTCCACACCTCATTGCCCAATTTCGCCTTATATTTTCCATAGTATTCCAGGCTCTCCTCGGGAATGTGCAACGCCGCTGCAATCTCCCCAATGGGCTTCATTTTAGCCCCCTGCGCAATTTCAATGTCTGTCTTCATGGAACCGACCTCCTCATCATTTGATTTTTCACTTTCTATAGTAATTGTATTCCGGCTTTCATACAGCCCTCTATCGTTTCCTGATCCCAAACCGAAACCTGTACCTCTCCAATATGGGCCTTTCCCAAGAGCAACATACAAAGCCGAGACTGGCCGATGCCGCCGCCCATAGTCAGTGGCAGTTCTCCCGCAAGCAGAGCCTTATGGAAGGGGAACTCCCGCCGGTCGTTACAGCCTGCCTTCTCTAACTGCTCGGCCAGGGATTTTTCATCCACCCGAATTCCCATAGAGGAAACCTCCAGCGCTGTTTCCAGTTTATCATCCCAGAATAATATATCGCCATTGAGTTTCCAGTCATCATAATCCGGTGCCCGCCCGTCATGGGGTTTGCCGGAGGCTAAAACATCTCCGATCTCCATCAAAAAGACGGTTTTATGTTCTTTGGTATAGGTTATCTCCCGCTCTTTAGGGCTTAAATCGGGATACAGATCCTCCAGTTCCTGGGTTGTGACAAAACTGACTTCCCGGCACAGTTCCGTGGTTATCTGCGGGAACTGCCGCTGAATCTCCTTTAGGGTATCACAAACCACATCTACAATGCTCTGCACCGTCGCCTTTAAAAACGCCTGCGTTCTCTCCGTCTTGTCGATAACCCGACACCAATCCCATTGATCCACATAAACCGAGTGGAGATTATCCAGTGTTTCGTCCCGACGGATGGCATTCATATCAGTATAGAGCCCTTCCCCAACCGGAAATCCATATTTTCCAAGGGCCATTCTCTTCCACTTGGCAAGAGAATGTACCACTTGTGCATCTACGCCTGCATCCGGAATGTCAAAGGCAACGGCTCTTTCTACCCCGCTTAAGTCATCATTGAGCCCGGAATCTGCATCCACAAACAGCGGTGCTGTTACCCGCCGCAAATGCAATGCCTGTGTCAGGCCGGATACAAACGTTTGCTTGATTACCTCAATGGCAGCCTGGGTATCATACAGTCCAAGTTTTGGGTTATAATCCTTCGGAATTGTTAATTTGCTCATAGTCTCCGTTTCCCTTTCTCTTTTTCTATCCTTCCCAACCATCCAGAACCGGCACTACCTTTTTGGCCAGGGCTTGTCGAACCGTTTCAATCACGTTAATATTGCCCATGGTACCGGATATTGTCATACGGGTCAATCCCTCTACCCCTTCCGAGGGGAGGTTGACCTCAAAATCCTCTTTGGAGGTCTTATTATCTACTCTTGCCTGCAGTTTATAGCCTGCTGCACAGGAAGCCCGCACCACCGTATCGTTATAAGATCCATAAGGAAATGCAATCATATCACAGGTACGACCCAGATTCTTCTCGATGGCATACTTGGACCTTCTTAGCTGCAAGACCAATTCGTTATGGTCTAAAGCCGCAAGTTCCACATGACCGGCCGTATGGGATTGAATCTCTATCAGGCCGCTGCTTTCCATTTCCCGTGCCTGCTCCCATGTAAAATGGGAATAGTTGACCACGCCACCGCCGGCTTGCTCGCCCACGGTATCGGTTACCACAAAGATGGTAGCCGGAATTTCCAACTCCTTTAAAATAGGGTAGGCAATCTCATAGTTGCTCAAATACCCATCGTCAAAGGTAACAATAATGGGGTCCTCCGGCAAGGTCACACTGCCATCGGTACAGTTGACATACTCGTAATACTGCCGCAAACTAATGGGCGTAAAATTTGCCTTAATGGCCGTCATATGAAGCCGAAAATCATAGGGAGAAATCAAGGACACCTCATTACCGCCGCTAAACGCCTCATCGGCAATATGATGATAAAGCAAAATCGGCACCTTTACATTTTTACGCACTACCTCTTCTTGGGGTTCTGTCTTACCCCCATTTAATTGCACCAACCAAGCAGGCGGTTTGGTGTTGGTGGCCGCTGCCGCCGGTAGGGAACTCCCCCAAAACGCCAATGCCAAAACCAACGATGCCATCTTCCTCATTCTTCTTTTCTTCATCGCCAAGCCCTTTCTTCGCATCTCCGTCACACTTACTATCTTCATGCCAAAACATTCGCCTTAACGTATGCTCCGGGTCTTCTGCCGGCTTTGCACTTTCAAAATGCCGGCCTTTCTGTTACACCGCGCCGTTCTCTTCCGATTTGGGCAACAACCGCTCCAAGACCGGATTGTGCTGATACAAGATTTTCACCGCTATGGAATTTTCCACGGCATGGGTTACTGCTTCATTCTCCCGCAACGGCGGAATCACAGAAACTGCCGCCAACAGAATGCAAGCCACCAAGAATCCTTCCAGTGCACCCAAGGCCAGCCCTGCCAAACGATTAAAGAATCCAATCACCGGCAAGGAAACAACAAGATTTAAAATCTTCTTAAGTCCCCAAAGCAAGAGTCTTGATACCAACAATACCAAAACAAACGCAATCAGGTTTAGCAGCAACCGGGCAAAATACGCCGCCACAACATTGGTAGCCGCCGTACTCCCTTGCTCTATTACCTGTTGCAGCACTTGGGGCATTGCCGCAGACTGCTGTACCGTTTCCGGCATAGATCCGGAAACCGCAGTGAACAAACTTTGATACAACGGGGTATTGCGCAGAATTTCTGCAACAATGGGATACAACATCCACGCCAGAACCAAGGCCGCCGCAAAGGAAAGAAGTCGAAACCCCATCTTCATCAGCCCGCTTCGCCATCCCCAAAAAGCAAAGACGCCCATCCACGCCAAAAGAACAAAATCACTCCATCCAAATAAATTCGTCATTGGGGTCCCCCCTTTGAAAAATTGGTCGCTGTTTCGGGCAATTTCTTCCTTATCGCAACCAGACGATATCTGCCTCGGTACTTCCGGCGGCAAGAACGGTCTTCCCATTTCCAAAGATGCCTAATCCATGAATATCATGGTCACAACCCCGCCGCTTTTTTAGTTTTCCGCTACGGCTGATTTGCAAAACCTCCCGTTGCCTTGCAATCACCACCGTATCTTCCATCACCGCCAAAGAGGTAATGGGACCATCTGCCATATAGGCTCCCTTTCGTCTGCCTCGGGTATCGTAAAGTTCAAGCACCGTATTTCCCCGATTGTCGCTGGTAACAAAAGCCAGCACTTGGTCGCTGGAAATATCATATCTCCCCGGATTTTTTCCCGCAAAGGATACGCTGTAAAGAAACTTCCCGCTGCCGGAGAATCCGCAAAGTTCAGTATCCGAAACCGTCAGGAGTCGATTTCCGGAAAATCGAACCTCACCAATGATGGAGCCGGTCCGCTCCTTGGTATCTACTACCTTCTTCTGATACAGGTCGATAAACTGAATTCTTGAATCCGCCTGTTCTCCTTCGCTGGACAACTGTGCTACTGCAAGGTAGTGGCCATTATCACTGATATCCAGATCCATAATATAGCCATCCCCGCTATTCCACTGGAAAATTTCCTTCCCCTTTTTATCTATGACAGTGACACGGCCTTTATACCCATCTGCCGCCGTGGCAAACACCGCCGTGCCTTTGGCATTGACCTTGGCAGAGATAATATCCTTTCCCAAGGAAAAATCCCGAATCTTTTCCCCGTTCCTATAAAGGGCCGCTCCATGGTTTCCGTCCAAATCGGCTGTTATAATATACTTGCCCCCGTGTTCTACCACCGGCGAGGAAAGAGAAAGTTTTGCTGACCAAAGGGTTTCCCCTTTTCGGTTAATTGCCTTCATGCTCTGATTATGGTATAGCAAAACGTCGCCCTGATAGGACTGCATGGCATAATTGCTGCCGGCCTGAAACCCCAAATCCAGAGAACGATTTCGGTGGGCCGGAATCAATAACACCTGAACCAGCAGAGAGAATACTGTAATGGCTATTACCGCAACCACTGCCAACTTCATGGGCCGAAACGATATTTTCTTTTGAAACACCGAAAGGGTAACTCCGGTATTCATCCATGCACCAATCTGTGCCTGTATCTCTTTTCGATTCCGTGTTTCTCGGTTCTTCTTCATGGTTATCCTTCCACTCCGTCTAGGTTTCTTTCCCGAAAATCATAATACACCTTTTTTAAAAACAAGCCTTGGGGCGGCGCCGTTAATCCGCATCTGCGCCGATCCCGGCTCTCGATAATCTCGGGAATGGTACTGGCGGGAATCCTCCCCAGCCCCACTTCTACCAAAGTTCCTGTAATAATCCGAACCATATTGTAAAGAAAAGCATCTGCCTCTACGGCTACGGTAATCAATTCCGGTTGTTCCATATCCCGCTCCACCTTGCAAAGACGTACGGTTCGCACGGTGGTTTTCTGATTGCCGCCAGCCGCCATAAATCCGGCAAAATCATGAGTTCCCTCCAGCATTGGCGCGGCCTTCACCATAGCATCGACATCTAAACGATAAGGAACCTGCCAACTGTATCTTGCCAAAAAGGGGTTCCGGATTCCGCTATTCCAAATTCGATAAATATATCGTTTGCCCTGGGCGGAAAACCGCGCATGAAAATCCTCCGGCATCTCCCATGCCTCGATGGCAGAAATCCGCTTATCCAAATGATAGTTTAAGGCATAAGGTAGCCGTTTGGCCGGAATGTTGGTCTCTGTTTGAAAATGAAAGACATAGTCCAAAGCATGAACCCCTGCATCGGTACGGCTGCATCCGGTTACCTGTACCGGCTCGCCGGTCAATGCAAGAAGGGCAGTTTCCACCGCCTGCTGCACAGAAATTCCGTTCTTCTGCCGCTGCCAGCCGTGAAACCCAGTGCCGTCATAACGAATGGCCATCGCAATCGTTTTCATGTATTATCCTCCTAACGATTCCCCAAACAAAAGATTCAGGGCAATGACCACGCCGGCCAGACCCAAAAAGACCAGAAATCCACCCAGATCCACCTTGCCATACCGAAGTTCCTTCAGTCGGGTTCGATTCTCGCCACCCCGATAACAGCGGCATTCCATGGCTGTTGCTAACTCATCCGCCCGCCGAAAGGCGCTGATAAATAACGGAATCAAGATCGGCACCAGGGCTTTGGCTCGGCGGAATAGATTTCCGGTTTCAAAGTCCGCACCTCTGGCCGACTGCGCCTTGATAATCTTATCGGTTTCCTCCATCAAAATAGGGATAAACCGCAAGGCAATGGACATCATCATGGCTAGTTCGTGGGCCGGAAGTCCAATTTTGCGAAAAGGCCGCAACAGATGCTCCATCCCATCCGTTAGAGCAATGGGAGAGGTAGTTAATGTCATCAGGGATGTCCCCACCATCAAAAAAATCAAGCGAAGCACCATAAAGGCAGCAAAGTAAATCCCCTGCCATGTCACGGTAAAAATCCACCAGGAAAACGCAGGTTCCCCTTGGGTTAAAAACAAATTAAAGATACCGGTAATGATAATAAAAACCAGAATGGGTTTAAGCCCTTTTAAAACAAACTGCGGCGGAACCTTAGAAACCCAGATACATCCTAAGGTAAAAACAGTTAAAAATCCATATCCGGCAAAATTTTGGATGGAAAATGTTAAGATAATATAGGCCAAAACCAATAGAATTTTGGTTCTCGGATCCAGTCTGTGCACCGGACTCTCTCCGGGGAAGTACTGCCCCAATGTAATATTCTTTAGCATAACGGTTGCTCCTTTAACCCCATCAATTGCGAGAGTTGACGATATGCTTCCTCCATGGTATAGATGCCCTCTTCTACCTGAACACCCTGCTTGTGAAGCCCGTCCATAATCCGAGTAATCTGGGGAATGCTCAATCCAATTTGGGTGAGACGTTGGCCGTGCCGGAAAATCTCTTCCGTCTTATCAAACATCTCTACGCTGCCTTGGTTCATGACCAGAATCCGGTCCGCCAGTTTGGCAATATCCTCCATGCTATGGGAGACCAAAATGACGGTCATCTTCATCTTTTCATGCATTTCCTTGATATTATAGAGAATCTCATCCCGCCCTGCCGGATCCAGACCGGCCGTGGGTTCGTCCAAAATCAAAATCTTTGGTTCCATGGCCAAAACACCGGCAATAGCCACCCGTCGTTTCTGCCCGCCGGACAGATCAAAAGGAGAAGCCTCCAGCATTTCCGGAGAAAGACCTACCATAGCCGCGGCTCTCTCTACTCTCTTCTCAATTTCATCCTCCGAAAGCCCCATATTCGCAGGACCAAAGGCAATATCTTTGGCAACCGTTTCTTCAAAAAGTTGGTACTCGGGATACTGCATGACCAGTCCTACGTCAAAACGCAGTTTTCGCAAATCGGTATCCTTGGCGCCCAGTTCTTGTCCGTCCACCGTAATGGTTCCCGATGTGGGCTTGAGCAACCCATTGAGCATTTGGATTAACGTAGATTTTCCCGAGCCTGTATGCCCAATTAGACCGATAAACTCTCCGTCATGGATGGTAAGAGAAATACGGTCTAGGGCAACTTTTTCAAAAGGCCCGCCCGGCATATAAACATAACTTACATCACTTAGATTGATCATGATTTTCACCTGTCTGTCTTTTGTTGCTCCAATTTAGCAAGGATAGCCGCAATGCAGGCTTCGGGGTCTAAAATGTCTGCCGATAGTCCCGCACCGCGTTGATTGAGTAAATAAATCAGTTCGGTGGCCTGGGGGGTATCTAACCCCAACCCCTTAAGTTGCTGTACCTGCGGGAAAATCTCCTTCGGTGTTCCCTGCATCCGAATCCTACCTCGGTCCATCACAAGAACCCGATCCGCCTGTACCGCCTCATCCATATAATGAGTAATCAGCACCACCGTCATTCCCCGGGTTTGGTTGAGTTCCCGAATGGTGGACAAAATTTCTTTCCTTCCTGCCGGATCTAACATGGCAGTAGGCTCGTCCAATACCAAAATATCCGGCTGCATAGCCAAAACACCGGCAATGGCAATTCGCTGTTTCTGCCCGCCGGATAACATATGGGGCGCATGACCGCGAAACTGGGTCATTTTGACTGCCGCCAACGCCTCATCCACCCTCTTGCGAATCTCTGCAGGGGGGACGCCTAGATTTTCGGGGGCAAACGCCACATCCTCCTCCACGATATTGGCCACCATTTGGTTATCAGGGTTTTGGAAAACCATCCCCACCCGTTGGCGAATCTCATAGAGGTTTTTTTCGTCGGCAGTATCCAATCCCTCCACCAAAACCCGTCCTTCTGAGGGCGTCAAAATAGCATTGAGATGTTTTGCCAGGGTAGATTTCCCGGAGCCGTTATGCCCCAATACTGCCAGAAACTCTCCCTTTTCTACCGCCATTGTAACATCCCGCAATACGGGAACTTCCTCTTGGGTTTCCTCATTTCGGTAAGAAAACCCCAGTTTTTCTATTTGAATGACCGCTTCCAATCTTGCACCTTCTTTTCTATTCCTCTGCCTGCCAACGGGAACTATACCCACAAGGCAGTACCAGTCCCCCGTTTTGCACCGGAAGCCCAATTTCACCTACGGAAAATTTTCCACCAAACCGCTTTTGCAATGTCAGAATGAAAATATTCTCCATAATCCGGCCCGAAAGTCCGGTGGTATAGGTGTTTACCAAGAAAAACAAGGGCCTCTCAGAGAGCACCTCCATGCAAAGGCGAATCAAATCAAAGAGTTCCTGCTCCAGTTTCCACAACTCACCGCCGGGTCCCCTGCCATAGGAGGGGGGATCCATGATAATGCCGTCATACTTTCTGCCCCGACGCACTTCCCGCTCCACAAACTTTTTTACATCATCCACAATATATCGAATAGGCGCCTTCTCCAGTCCGGACAGCGCTGCATTTTCCTTGGCCCAGTTGACCATTCCCTTGGCAGCATCCACATGGCAAACCGACGCTCCTGCCGCTGCCGCTGCCACCGTCGCACCGCCGGTATAGGCAAACAAGTTTAAGACATTAACATCCTTGCGGCCGCTTTTTTTGATGATATCAGAAAACCAGTCCCAGTTGGCCGCCTGCTCCGGGAAAAGGCCGGTATGCTTAAATCCCATAGGCTTGATCCCAAACCGAAGTTTCCCATAGGAAACCGTCCAAGACTCCGGCAATTTCCGATATGTCTCCCATCGGCCACCGCCGGTGTTACTGCGGAGATACTTTGCATCCGCCTTCTTCCAAAGAGGAGATCGTTCCTCTTGAGACAGCGTCCAAACAATCTGCGGATCAGGACGAACCAGCAAATGCTCTCCCCATCGCTCCAGTTTTTGTCCTCTGTCGCAATCAATTAACGTATAATCTTTCCATCCATCAGCGAGAAACAACTTGCCTCCACCGCCTTTTCTATAAAACCAATGCCTTTTGCACCGTTTTTCCTCATTTTTATCCCCACCGTTTAGGGGTATCTTAAAGATTTATAAAGACATTGTATTATACCACTTTTTTGCCCAATCGTCAAGTTTTTGATGATGGACAGCACAAAGCCCGCGAAGGATTCCTTCGCGGGCTTTCTATACTTCTTAGTCAAGGAAATAAATATTCACGTCTCTTCTGCCGAACTGTGTACAAGTTCTGCGGCTTGGGAAGAACAAATCCACCTTATTTCCTTTAATGGCGCCGCCACAATCCCCTGCGATGGCATAGCCATAAATATACTGACCGTCTACCGATTCAATATACATCTTGGTTCCATAAGGAATCACTCTGGGGTCAACGGCAATCACACCATATACCAGGGGCATTCCCGTTGAGGTTTTCCCCGCCCAAATTCCATTGTCTGCGGGGGACGCATCATAGGCTGTAGCCTTAAACCGTGCTACCCGGGTATACCTGGTGGGACGGCTGGCCGGAATCGCACCTAAAGACCACTCTTCTTCCGGGCCATACTCTACAATCTCTTCTACCGGATCAGAAAGTTTGGTCTCCCGTACCAACGCACGATTGATTTCCTTTCCGTCCTGATACAAGATGTCGTACTCGTACTCGATGACACCATTGACACCGTGCTGCAAAATCCGGCGCTCTCCGGCAGCCAGTTCTGCATTCTCAATCTCTTGGGTCTGATACGCAATCTCTTCCTGTACCGTTACGGTATGATGATCACGAAGAATTACCGAAATGGCCAAATCTTCGGTTACCGGAGTGGCAATGGCCGGCATAATACTGTCGCTTTCGTCTACTACAATCCCCAATTCCTGCAATACCTCGCCTACCGTGGTCTTGGCAGTGGTATAGGCCTTGGTTTCTCCCATATAGGTAAGAATGACTGTACTGGACCGATAAATTTTAATTACCGCATCGTCTTCTACATGGTCAGACAACGCATAATTTAACTCATCTCCCTGATTCAGTACAATCCCCTGTTTGGAAAGGATTTTTCCAACGTTAGTGTCCGATGTTTTAATCTGTACCGGAACACGTCCTGTATCAGCAATGGTAACGGTGTTCTGTGCCGCAAAAGTAAATCCGCCACAAACCATTACAAGAGCCGCCGCCGTAATCACTATGGCCGCTTTTCTCCATGCCAAAGAGGAAACGTTTGCAATCCTCCCTCTCAGTCTTTTTAGCATTCAATCACCTCGTCATAATTTTTCGGCAAAAACCCTTCTCTTTTGCCGACCAATCTTTCCAAATTGGAAAATTTTGGTTTATCATGCTTCATGGTTATTATAACCGCATCTCATTTTTTCGTCAAATCCTAAATTTTTGTTTATCTTTTGTTATTTCGCATCAGCGGGAATGACCCAAAATCTCTGGCAATTTTTCTCCGATTTGGTCTTGATTTCGCCCGAATCCTTCCAAATCGACCCGAATTGGAAAAATATGTCAGCATTTTTGGTTATTGTGCAATACAAAAATATCTGTTATACTATAAAATGACTTTTTTAATCTCAAAAAGTTGGTTTGTTACAGAACGATTACAAAACGCCTGATTTTCGTGAATCCCCCGAAAAACAAAAGTTTTTTCCGGTTTTGGCCGCAAAAAAGGCGGCAAGGAATTTGTCTTTGTTAAAACTGCACAAACACACAGGTTTTTTACGATAAAAGCCACAAAAAAATAAGATTTGGAGGAATCTCCCATGCAAAATTCTTTGGTACATCCCGGAGAAAGGATGGACGATTTACAATGCCAAGGGCTACGGCTGATCCAAAATCCGGATGGGTTTTGTTTTGGTGTAGACGCCGTACTCCTTGCAGATTATGCTGCAAAATCCATCAAAAAACAGGCACGGGTTTTGGATCTTTGTTCCGGAAACGGTATTATTCCCCTCCTCCTCAGTGCCAAAAGTCAGGCCGGCCAAATTGTAGGACTGGAAGTACAGAAACCCGTTGCAGAAATGGCCGCACGCTCTGTCCGTCTAAATCACTTGGAAAACAAAATCCAGATGCAATGCGGAGATTTAAAGGAGGCAGAAACTTTATTTGGCAGGAGTTCTTTCCAATATATAACGTGTAACCCGCCTTATAAAAAAGCCGGCAGCGGACTTCTCTCTGCCACAGATTCTGTGACCCTGGCACGGCACGAAATTCTCTGCTCCTTAGAAGATATTGTCCGAGTTTCTTCTATAATATTAGAGCCCCTTGGAAAACTATGTTTTATCCACCGTCCGGAACGGCTGGCAGACATCCTTTGCCTGATGCGGCAATACCACATTGAACCAAAACGGCTTCGTTTTGTTCATCCCAGTCCTGAGAAAACCGCGACCATGATTTTGGTAGAAGGGGCACGGCAAGGACGCCCGCGACTCTTTTTGGATCCTCCGCTTTATATTTACCAAAGTCCGGGAATTTATTCTGAAGAAATCAACAGTATATACGGAAGGGAGTCGATATCATGACCGGAAAACTGTATCTTTGCCCCACCCCCATCGGGAACTTAGGAGATATGACCCTGCGAACCTTAGAGGTATTACGTTCTGTGGATTTGATTGCCGCAGAGGATACCCGTGTCAGCCAGAAGTTGCTAAACCATTTTGATATTCATGTGCCTACAACCAGTTACTATGAGCATAACAAAAGAGAAAAAGGGAATTATCTTCTGGAGAAATTGAAAAACGGAACCCACATTGCGGTCATTACCGATGCAGGTATGCCCGGCATTTCTGACCCGGGCGAGGATTTGGTTCGGCTTTGCATCGGGGAGGGCATCCCTGTCGAAGCATTGCCCGGTCCATGCGCCTTTGCAACGGCTTTAGTGGCTTCCGGTCTACCCACCGGCCGATTTGCCTTTGAGGGGTTTCTTACCACCAATCGCCGCAATCGTATGGAACACCTGCAATCTTTGAGGGAAGATACCCGCACCCTGATTTTTTACGAAGCGCCGCACAAACTACCCAACACCTTACAGGACTTTTATGAGGTATTTGGCAATCGGAAAATCGTTTTGGCACGGGAACTGACGAAACGCTTTGAGGAATACCGTCGCACCACATTGGCCGATGCCATTTCCTATTATAAAGAAAATCCGCCCAAAGGCGAGTTTGTCCTTCTTTTGGCCGGTGCAGATCCGGCTACGCTGGAACATCTCCGCCTGGAAAACCTCCCTTCTGCCGAGGAACTAATCCGCAAATATGCGAAGGAAGGATTACGGGCCAAAGAATTAACCCGCCAAGTGGCAGAGGAATTGCACCTGCCGCGGCGGGACGTCTATGATTTATATCTGCAACTAAAAGATACTCTTTGATAAATGGATTTCTCTATCATATCCGACGGAGTTTCTACATATATATTACCAAAGAATTTATACTGATACGAAATGAGGTAATGTATTGTGGCTATCAATCTAATCAAAGAGGATATGAAGACCGGCGAAGTCATCTGCCAAAAGTACAGCCAAACCATGGTAGAGAGTGATGTAATTGTGCCGGACATTAAGCCGGACGTCAAGAAGGTTTTGGAACTTTCCGGCACGGTCTGTATTACCCAACGGATGATCCAACAGGACAAAGTCTTTTTGCAAGGCGTAGTGAAAATGACCGCACTTTATCTTCCGGATGGAGAGGTCCCCGGAAATCTAAAAAGTCTGTCCGTTGCACAGGAGTTCAGTCATACCATTGATTGCCGCGGCGCCATGCCGGATATGCAACTGACCTCCGAGGCAACCATTGAGAGTTTTGACCATACTTTAATTAACAGCCGAAAGGTGAATCTGCGCTGCGTTTTAAGTCTTGGCATTAAGGTCATCCGCCCCTTGCTTCTTTCTTTGACCACCGGCGTCGAAGACCCCACCGGCATCGCTCTGAAAAAAGACCGCCTGCGTCTGGTAAACAGCACCGACAACTGTGAATGTCAAATCATCCTTCGGGAACAATTGGAGTTCCCCTCGGGCAAACCCACCATCGGCGAAATTTTACGGCTAACCGCTGTTCCCTCCTCCACCGAACTTTGTTTGATGGACAACAAAGCCGTGGCCAAAGGACAGGTGCGTATTTGTACCCTATACAGCGGCGAGGAGAATCATTCCATTGAATTTATGGAACACCTGTTGCCTTTTACCGAAATTTTAGACGTAGAAAACGCCACCGAAGGCATGGACGGAGAAATTGAATATGTTCTCAATGACCTTTATTACGAAATCCGTGACGATGCAGACGGCGAGGCAAGAAATCTTGGCATTGAACTGGTTCTGTCTGCCAACATCCGTGGCAGTGAGATTACCGAAATCGACACGGTAACCGATGCTTATTCTCTAAGCGGAGATCTGGACCTTACCTGTAAGTCCTATCACATGGAGCAACTCCTAGACCATAGCACCGCAGAACTCTCCCACAAAGACCACGCGCAACTGCCGCCTATGCTGCCCCGCTTAAAACAGGTTTGCGATGTTAATGCCGAAGCCAAAATTGATCGTATTGCGGTAGACGGCCAACAAATTACCGCCTTTGGCACCATTCGCAGCAACATTTTATATCTCACCGCAGACGAGACCATTCCGGTTTCAGGGTTTAGCCATGTTTCTGAGTTTTCCCAAAGTTTTTCTGTTCCCGGTGCAGGTAGCAATACCGCCTGCGATGCACAGGCCTTTTTGGATCACGTCAGTTACACCCTTAGCGGCGAGGATGGTTTAGAACTACGCTTTGTTTTGGGAATCACCGTCAAATCCTACCAATCCGGCAACACCGTGGTGGTAGAAGAAATGGCGCCCGCCCTCCCCCAAGGCCATGGTTCTTGTCCCAATATGATTTTATATTTTGTCCAAAAGGGAGATACCCTTTGGAATATTGCAAAAACCTACCGCACCACCGTAGATGCTATCAAAACCCTGAATCAACTAGACAGTGATATCATCTATCCGGGCCAGCAATTAAAAATGATTTCCAAAAGCGCATAAACCATGGTTGCTGCCAGCACAAAAACCAAAAGCCGCCCTCCCTGGGCGGCTCTTTTCCTATTGTTCCTTGGAACCTCTCTGTATTACAATAAAATACAAGGTCCTTTATCCCTCATCAAAATGTCATGAGAACCCCCCGCTTACTCTGCGGCAGGTTCTCCGTCCGTGGCTGTTGCAGTATCTTCTAATACTTCCTGATACTTCTGCAGGATACTGTTATGAAGTTCTTCTCGGGTTGCTGCGTTGATGGGATGTGCGATATCTTTAAATTCCCCCTCCGGTGTTTTCCGGCTGGGCATCGCGATGAACAGTTTGTCCTGTCCTTCGATCACTTTGATGTCATGCACTACAAATGCATCATCAAAGGTAACCGAAACAACCGCTTTCATTCTTCCCTCCGCATTAATCTTTCTTACCCGAATGTCAGTAATCTGCATACAATTACCGCCCCTTTCACCAGTTGTCATCTTCTGGATTTAATGTGTTTTATATATAAATTAATATCATTTTCCTCTTCATGAAAAAAACATTGAATATCCCTTCTGCTTATGGTAAAATATAACCACAAACAAGAACTCTCTACTCCGGCGGCAAAACCAGCCCCGCAGATTTTATGAAAGAAGGTTATTCCATGCCTCATTTTACTATGTCTCAACTTAAACCCGGCGCCTCTATTCACATGATAGGCATCGGCGGCATCAGCATGAGCGCCCTTGCCCATATGCTGATGGACTTTGGCTATCGAGTGTCCGGTTCGGATTCTACCGCTTCCCATCTAACCCAAGCCTTAGAAGAACAAGGTGCTAAAATCTACATCGGTCAGTGTGCCCAAAACATTGCCCAACCGGACTTGGTTTGCTATACAGCAGCCATCTCTCCTACCAATCCTGAACTGGTCCGGGCACGGTCTTTATCCGTCCCGGTGATTGAGCGCGCCGAACTTCTTGGCGCCCTGATGAAAGAATACAAATACCCCTTGGCAGTAGCCGGAACCCACGGCAAAACCACCACAACCTCTATGCTATCCCTGGTGCTTTTGGAAGCAGAAACCGATCCCACCATTTTAGTAGGGGGCGAACTTCCCCAAATCAACGGGAACTTCCGCCTTGGGAAACGGGACTATCTTCCCTTTGAAGCCTGTGAATATGTGGAAAGTTTTTTGCACTTTCATCCATTTTTATCTATTATAACAAATGTAGAAGAAGACCACCTAGACTATTTTAGCGATATTAACCACATTATATCATCTTTTAAAAAATTTGCAAGACTTACTTCACCCCATGGATGCATAATTGTATGTTCTGACGATAAAAACGCCCGCCAAGTTGTGCAAAATACCGATAAAAAAATCGTTTTTTATGGTATCTTGGATAAAAATGCCGATTATACCCCTTCCAATTTGAAAATTGACGCCTGTGGATTCCCTCATTTTACTATTTGTCGTAAGGGAGAACCTCTGGTCTCCTTAGATCTCAAAGTGGCAGGCACCCACAATATTCTAAACGCCTTAGCCGTGACCGCTGCCGCCGATTTTCTTGGGCTTTCTATGGACGCTGTTAAAAGGGGTCTGGAGTCCTTTACAGGAACCAAACGCCGATTTGAGCATATCGGGCAGTACAACGGCTGCGAAATCGTAGATGATTATGCCCATCATCCCACCGAAATCCGCGCTACCCTTCAGGCAGCAAAGGATATGCATTACAAGAATACATGGGTAGTCTTTCAGCCCCACACTTACAGCCGCACCAAGAGTCTTCTGGAGGAGTTTGCAAGGGCACTTCCTCTGGCTGACCACATCCTTGTGGCCGACATTTATCCCGCACGGGAGGTGTATGACGGAACCATCCACGCCTGTGACCTGGCATTTATGATGCCCGGCGCCATCTACATGAATGATATGGACGCCATGATCCGTTATTTAAAGGAACACCTAAAACCAGATGATCTCCTCATTACCATGGGAGCAGGCAATGTAAACTATATCGCCTATCAACTGGCACAAGGATAAAAAAGACTCAAAGGCTGAACGAAGCAATCGTTCAGCCTTTCACATTTCCCAACTATGGGCAGTCTTTTTTATATGCTAATATTATTGAAGAAAGTCATTCTTTTTTAATAAAGCGCAAGCAGCATTCCTCCAAAAGTTTGCAAAAGCAATCCGGCTGCCCCAAAGGCTGCGATGGCGAGTCCAACCCACAAAAACCGCCAGGCCGTCCCCCCTCTCCCTTTCCTGCGACTTTTTTGTTCCCGGCGCTCCAGTCCGGCTTGGGTTTTTTCCATAGCCTTTCCATAAGCATCGATGATCCGCTGTGCCTCTTGCACAATCTGCGATCCCGGCAACCCCTCTGCTTCACAAGTTCCGGCATTTCTTAAGATAAAAATTGCCTGCTCGATGGTATCCGAATAAACATCATTGATGATTACAACCCTTTTGGCCTGCTTGTCCTTCATAGTAAATCCAATTCCTTTCCGGCCTCTTTCCATGCCCATACGTCTTATATTCTCAGTATAAACCCGGCATGGGATATTTATACAATTCTATTTAAAAAATTTATCTGCTTGGATTTTTTTCAAAAAAACCTTGACAAATCAAAAGAGAGGTTGTATAATAAATACTGCGTCTGTCAAAGACCCTGTAAATATGCACCTTTAGCTCAGCTGGCTAGAGCACCTGACTCTTAATCAGGGTGTCCGGGGTTCGAATCCCCGAAGGTGTACCAAAACAAAAAATCCTATCAAAAGATAGGATTTTTTGTTTTGTATTATTCATTTTTCATTATTCACTCTTCATCATTCATTAAAGTCGACAGGATTTTTAATGAATAATGAAGACGTAATCCGCACGGCTAATGAATAGTTTTGCACCGTAGAACAATTAGTATATTGAATTCGTTAATTTTAATTGGCATCTAAACCATTCGGATTTTTTCTTTATACAAAAAGGCGTGAACCATCCGGTTCAAGCCTTTTGCTATTTTTAAAACATCATGGGGTGTTTTAATTTATCTCTGTTGCTGCAAGGTGTAGTGAACATCGAAAGCTTTTTCTTCGTCAGTAAACTTATGCAGGGTGTCAATTACCTCGCCATTGTTCCACTTTCTATCCTCTACATCCTCGGTGGTTCCCATAACCGTAACATTAAGTTGTCTGCGCCGAGCACGAACATGATCCCAGTCTACAAAATAAACGTGAGCAAACTCACCGCCGTCTAACACGCCGTCTTTGATGGTCATGGTTTCACTTCTGCCAAAGAATACGCTGCGGAGGTGTCCGTCTGTATTCATGCTGGTAAAGTCACCGGGTTCGTTCACGTAACGGCCAAACTGAGAGTGGATGGGGCCCGGATGACGATACTGATGCTCCTCTGCAAAATCAGGGATCATCTTCCGCATGATATCCAGCAAGTCATGCTGCAAGAACTCCAAATCAAAGGAATCAATATCATGAGAACACTCCTGTACCATTACGCTACAAGTGGTATGGTGGGAAGCAATACAAACGGTACCGTTCTTTATCCCCGAAGCCTGTACAATCTCAACAATTTCTTTAGATACATCGTGAAACGTAGGAATCCAACCTCTTGATTGCAACTCCAACTCTTTTTGATACACTTTAAATTCCATGGTTACATTCTCCATTCTATATGTATTTTTTATTTTTTACTGTTCAATCTTTCACCCACAGCGCCACCTGGATGAATCAAGGCAAACTGCTCGTTGACATAACCGGTTTCTTCCATCAATGCAGTCTGTAAAATATGGAAAATCACACACAGCGAGGTGGATGAGGTGGTTCCCTGGGAATTGTATTTGTCAGTTTCCCTGTTGACGTACTGCTTTAGTACCACATCCGCATTCTCTGCCAAGGGAGATTCCATATTCTCAGTAATAGCAATAATCTTAACGTCCTTTACCTTGCAAATATCCAGCATAGGCAATAACTCTTTGGTCTTTCCGCCACGGGAAGCAAATACCATAACATCTCCCTCTGTAAGAAATCCCATACCGCCATGAACTGCCTCAGCAGGAGATACAAACTTGGCCGGTTGTTCAATGCAACACATCAAATGCGCAAAGTGCTGACAAAGAATGCCCGAATGGCCACAGCCGGCAGCCCCAATCCGGGGTGCATTCTTCAGCAGTTCTACCGCCGCAGAATAGGCTGCTTCATCAAAATATTCTGCCATCTTTGCAATACATTCTGCCTCGATGGTATAGACCTGTTTTGCTTGTTTTACTGTTTCTGTTTTCACTGTTTCTTCCGCCTTATCCTTTATTTATGTAACTCATCCCATGCTTTTCTTAAATTGTAGATCATCTCTTCTACCATGGCATAAGGATCTTCTGCTTTGATAATACCGCTGGTAGAGCCGGTAGCCTGTGCCCCTTGCATGATGGTATTGTATACATCCTGCCCATTGGAGATGCCTGCTCCTTGCAAAACCATAATATCCGGATTAATAGCACGAACGCTTGCGATGGTATCCCGCACATAACTTGCATCACTGGTTTGGCCTGTTCCGATCAATTCGGTGGGTTCTGCCACCAAAAGATTGGGAGAAAGTTTTGCAACATCCGCAATTTCCTGTACCGAATCGGCACAAACAATTGTAGCAAGACCTACTTCATCGGCACGAGCGATGGTCTTGGCGATCTCGTCCAGGGTCAGTTTTTTCTCGGCATGGTTCAGCATAACACCCACCGCACCGGCAGCCTTAACCGCCTCAGGAAGTACCGAGCCAAGGCCTCTGCCCACCGGCAGATAATCCATATGCTGTGCAAATACCAAAATCCGCTCTGTGTTATTTGCCAGCAAACTAATATCGGTATACTGGGGCGTAACAATGATGTCTACATCATATTTCATGGCCGTTTTGTCGATCACCTTTGCAAGTTTCAGCATTTCCTCGCCATATAAATAGGCTTTAGGACCTACCTCAAAAAACGGTGCCTTGATTTTAAAATTCTTAACCATAGTTTTCATCCTCCCGTTGCTTCTTTCCATATTGCAGCATTTTTTCTGCAACAATGCATACTACACTACATTTATTATACCTTCGCCCCTTTTGCTTGTCAACAAATTTTCCTATACAATGCCATATTTTTTCCAAAAATATGGCTGTTTTTCTTACTTGACAAATATCGTCAAAGTCACTATAATAGGTCTGTGCTAAAATATTTTACAAAGGAATGGTGACCCCATTATGAAGTACTTAATTGATAGCGGCAATTTGGAGGAGATCAAGCATGCCAATGAATTTTATCCTTTGGCAGGCGTTACCACCAATCCATCTATTATCGCAAAAGAAAAAGCAGATTTTGTAAAACTTGTTACCTCTATTCGTGATATCATTGGCGAAGACAAAATGCTTCACATCCAAGCCACCGCCAAGAAAGCGGAAGATATCGTCAAAGAGGCTGTTATGCTCAAAGACCTTGTCAAAGGTGATTTTTATGTAAAAATCCCCATCGGGGAGGAAGGCTTAAAAGCAACTGCCCTTTTAAAGAAGAAGGGTATTGGCGTTACTATGACCGCCATTTTTACCCCCCAGCAAGCCCTAATGGCAGCAAGAGCAGGGGCCGACTTTGTCGCACCCTACGTTACACGTCTTGACAACATTTCCGCCGATGGTGTTGATACTGTTTCTCAGATTGTGGATCTTCTCTACCTCAACAATCTTAACTGCCAGGTCCTGGCTGCCAGTTTTAAGAATGTGCAACAGGTAAACGAAGTAGCCTTAGCCGGCGCCCACACAGCCACCATCGGTTTGGATCTTTTATCCGTTGCAGTATCCCACCCCATGACCGATATGGCCATTCAAGGCTTTGATAAAGATTGGGCCGAGGTCTATGGCGACAAATCGGTCAAAGACCTTATCGGCTAAGTTGGTAGCAAGGCCCTTATCCGCTACCGCACCCGAGATATTGCCTCTTTAAATTACGAAAAATGTATTTGCGGCAGAACCTTTGTCCGGATGTGCAAACCCATGGGCCGCAGCGAGGGCAAAGCAAAGCGGGATCATGGCGGAACAAAATTTTTATCATCGTTAGGGGTTTTTATATGAAAAAGCGTTTTGACCTTCAAAAACCCAATTTAATATTTGCATCTGCAGCAGGGACAGTCATTTTGTCCCTGCTTGCTGTATACGGCGTCCTTTGGGCATTAACCCCCGATCAACCCTTTGGAACCTCCACCTACAACTCCTATCTTTTACAGGCATTGCGGTGGTTAGACGGCCATCTGGATTTAGGGCAAAACTATTCTTATTTAGAGATTGCCACATACGGCGGGAAATATTTTATCAGTTTCCCTCCCATCCCCTCGGTCATTCTCCTTCCCTTTGCAGCCCTTTTCGGCGCGGACACACCCGATCACCTGATTGCGGTTGTCATGGGGATGATAGGGGCCTTGTATGCGCTGCGCCTTGCCCTTTCCTTGGAAATTTCTAAACCGGCCTCTGTCATCTGGGCCCTGCTTCTTACCATAGGCAGTAACTTTTTGCATGTCGGCTATCGAGGAGATGTGTGGTATTTTGCCCAGACCTCTGCTTTTGCATTTACCATGGCAAGCCTATATTATGCCCTCTTAGGAACCCGCCGGCAAGGGTGGCTCCCCTTATTCTGTCTGGCGTTGGCTGTGGGTTGCCGACCCCTTAATATGGTATATCTGCCCCTGATTTGCTATCTTATTTGGCAACGCTACCGACAGTCTTTGATAAAGATACAGAATTCATGGTGGTATCTACCGCCCCTTGCCGTAGGCATCTTTTTGATGCTTTTAAACTATCTGCGTTTTGACAATATTTTCGAGTTTGGTCACAACTACCTTCCGGAATTTTCTATAGAATCCCCCAACGGACAGTTTTGGCTTGGTTATATTCCGGAAAATTTAGGTCGGATGTTCCGCCTTCCCAGCATCGAGAATCATCGGTTGATTTTCCCTATTTTCGATGGCGTGGCATTGTGGCTGGTCAGTCCGATTTTTCTGGCCTGGTCCTATTTTCTGCTAAAATACCTTCGAAAAGAATGGAAACAGCCCCTCTTTTGGCTTCTTCTGCTGCTCCCCCTCCTTCATCTCCTCTTCCTGTGTTGTCACAAGACGTTAGGAGGCTGGCAGTTTGGTAACCGCTATACCGTAGACCTCCTTCCGGTGATTTTTCTCGGCGTCCTACTTTGGCTCCGGCAGGAAAAATCCCACCTCCCCATTTGGACTTATCCCCTTCTTTTTTGGGGGATGGGCATCAACCTAGTTGGCACTGTTGCCTTAATGAATGGTTGGCTTTCCTAATAATATACAAAAAGAGTCGCAGCACAACATGGCTGCGACTCTCTTTTTTTGCTTTTTAAATACCCTTACAGTTTTGCAAGGCTTTCCAGCACCGTCTTTAACATGGCTTTGTAATTCTCGCCCTTCTTCCGCTCCTCTTCTACCACAGCGGCGGGTGCTTTCTCGGTAAAGCCCTTGTTTCCTAACTTTCCTTCTACCCGCTTGATTTCTCCCTCAAGCCGGCTCTTCTCTTTGGTCAAACGGGCAATTTCCTTTTCCCGATCCACCAACTGATCCAAAGGCAATAACAGTTCTGCGCCGGGAACAATGACAGAAACTGCGTTTTCGGGAATCCCCTCCCGTCCGGATTGAATCACTACCTGCTCTGCAGAGGCCAATTTGCTATAGAAGGCAACGCCCTTTTCAAAGACCTCTTTCTGATCGCTCACGATATACAAGGTACATTTCTTGGACGGCGGAACATTCATCTCGTTGCGAATATTCCGAATCCCCTTAATGGAATCCATGATCATCTGCATTTCTGCTTCTGCTTCCGCATTTACAAGGTTCTCGTCATAAACCGGGAAGTCAGAAATCATGATGCTTTCGCCCTCATGGGGAAGTGCCTGCCAGATTTCCTCCGTAATAAAGGGCATAAATGGATGCAACAACTTCAAGGTATTGGACAAAACATAGGTCAGTACCTGTTGCGCCGATTGGTTGCTCTCGCCCTCTTCAAAGAACCGCGGTTTTACCAATTCGATATACCAATCACAGAAACTATCCCAAATAAAATCGTACAGTTTAGAAACCGCAATACCCAGTTCGTATTTATCCAGATTCTCGGTGACTTCCCGAACCAGTTCGTTATAGGCATGCAGAATCCAACGATCCTCAATCTTTAATGTATCTAGGGCAGGAAGACTGCAGTTTTGGATATTCAGATTCATCAATACGAATCGAGATGCATTCCAAATCTTATTGGCAAAGTTCCGGCTGGCCTCTACCCTTTCAATATAAAACCGCATATCGTTCCCCGGCGAGTTTCCGGTTGCCAAGGTAAACCGAAGGGCATCGGCACCATACTGGTCGATAATCTCCAGGGGATCAATACCATTACCCAAAGATTTACTCATCTTCCGTCCTTGAGAATCCCGCACCAATCCATGGATGTATACGTGCTTAAAGGGAACCTCTCCTACGTGTTCTAGTCCGGAGAACATCATTCTGGCCACCCAGAAGAAGATAATGTCATAGCCGGTTACCAAAGTATCTGTGGGATAGAAATATTCAAGATCTTCCGTTTTGTCCGGCCAACCCAAAGTGGAAAACGGCCAGAGTGCGGAACTGAACCAAGTATCCAGCACGTCCTCATCCTGTTTCATCTTGCCGCCGCATTTGGGACAAACGGTAACATCTTCTTTGGAAACCACCGTTTCATCACAATCTTGACAGTAATAAGCAGGAATCCGGTGTCCCCACCAAAGTTGCCGGGAGATACACCAGTCATGCACATTTTCCATCCAATGGAGATAGGTCTTGGAAAATCTGTCCGGCACAAACTTGGTATCCCCATGAATCACAGCATCTGCCGCCGGCTTGGCCAAAGGCTCCATCTTTACAAACCATTGTTTGGAGGTCATAGGCTCTACCGTGGTTCCGCAACGATAGCATTGTCCTACATTGTGGGTATGGGGAACTACCTTTACCAACAATCCGGCTTCCTCTAAATCTTGTACCATGGCTGCTCTTGCCGCATAGCGGTCCATGCCCTGATACTTGCCCCCATACTGGTTGATGGTTCCATCATCATTGAGAACCTTAATCTGTTCTAAGTGATGCCGCTGTCCTACCTCAAAATCGTTGGGGTCATGAGCCGGCGTAATCTTAACGCAACCGGTTCCAAACTCCTTGTCCACATAATCATCAGCAATAACCGGAATTTCCCGTCCCACCAAAGGCAAAATCAGCATTTTCCCAACCAAATGGGTATACCGCTCGTCCTCGGGATTCACTGCAACGGCTGTATCGCCCAATAAGGTCTCAGGACGAGTGGTGGCAATCTCTACAAATTGGTCACTATCCTTGATAGGATATTTAATATGCCAAAAATGGCCATCCTGCTCGGCATATTCCACCTCGGCATCGGAAAGGGCGGTGGTACAACTGGGACACCAGTTGATGATTCGGTTTCCTTGATAAATCAAGCCTTTTTCATAGAGGTTGACAAAAACCTCCTTGACGGCTTTGCTGCAGCCTTCATCCATGGTAAACCGTTCTCTCTCCCAGTCACAGGAGCAACCGATTTTCTTAAGCTGGCTGATAATCCGATCCCCGAATTTCTCTTTCCATGCCCAGACTCTCTTTAAAAATTCTTCTCTGCCTAAATCATAACGGGTTTTTCCCTCATTGACCCGCAGATCCTCCTCCACCTTAATCTGGGTGGCAATACCGGCATGATCGGTGCCGGGAACCCAAAGAGCGGCATAACCCTGCATCCGCTTTGCCCGAATCAAAATATCCTGGAAGGTCTCATCCAGAGCATGTCCCATATGTAACTGCCCCGTTACGTTGGGGGGCGGGATCACAATGGTAAACGGCTTTTTCTCCGGATCAATCTCGGTATGAAAATACCCCTTATCTACCCAATTTTGATAAATACGCTCCTCCACCTGCTTTGGATCATAGGTCTTGGAAAGTTCCTTACTCACAAAATCGCTCCTCTCTATCCTCGGCGTCAAAATCCGCCGTTTTTCCCTTGTCAACTCTTTGTCCATTATAGCACGGCTATCCGTTCTGTGCAAGTCTTTTTCCACAGTTACCACACATAGTCCGCATCCAGACATCCTAGCAAATACCGCCTTATCATATCCAGCACATACAGACCGGTTCGCTCCCGGATCATCTCCCGATCTCCGGCCAGTTGCAGACGATATACTTCATGAAAATCCTTGGCACAAAGGCTGATATATACCAGCCCTACCGGTTTTTCGGCAGTTCCGCCATCAGGTCCTGCTATGCCGGTAATCCCGACGCCGATATCTGCACCTCCCCGTTCTCTGGCTCCCCGGCTCATCTCCAGGGCCGTCTGCGCCGACACAGCACCAAACTCTGCCAAAACATCGGGGTCAACGCCCAAAAGCACCTCTTTCTTCTCATTGGAATAGGTGACAAACCCGCCATGAAAACAAGAAGAAGCGCCGGGGACTTCGGTTAATTTTTTGGCTACTAACCCGCCGGTACAACTCTCTGCTGTGGCAACGGTCTTTCCCCGCTCCCTAAGAAGATCTACCACCGTCTTTTGCAGGCTGTTATCCTCGCCTACCCCATAGATGGTATCCCCTAAAATCTCCCGCACCTTTGCCTCCATAGGTTTGAGCAATTCTTCTGCCGCTGCCGCATTCTCCGCCTTGGCCGTCAATCGCAATTCTACTTCTCCCACCTTGGCATAGGGGGCAATGGTGGGGTTGGTTTGCTCTTTCATCAATTTCTGCAACCGTTCTTCTACCGCCGATTCCCCAACGCCAAAGACCCGCAAACTTCGGGACTGAATCACGCCGTCCGCTTTTTGCTCCAGATACGGTTGCACCTTTTGCCGTAACATAGCCTCCATCTCTTTCGGCGGTCCCGGCAACATAATAAAAATATTTTTCCCATGTTCCACAATGGCACCGGGGGCCGTCCCATGGTCATTTTCTAAAACAAGACATCCTTTGGGCATCAAAACTTGCTTTAAATTATTTTCCGGCATAGGTTTTCCCTGCCTTAAAAAGCGGTCCAGAAGCCGGCGGTGGCTCTCCGGATGCATCTCACAGGGAAGGCCGCAATAGTCGGCAATGGTTTCTTTGGTTAAATCATCACCGGTAGGTCCCAGCCCGCCGGTAGTAATAATACCGTCTGCCCGCTCCGCCGCTATTTTTAGGGCCGCTTTGAGCCGCTCCGGATTATCACCCACCACCGTGGTGTAGTATACATTCATGCCAAGTTCTTGCAACATTTGACTAATGACTCTGGCATTGGTATTGACAATTTGCCCCAATAACAATTCAGTGCCTACCGAGATAATTTCAAAATTCATTCTGTTTCCCCCTTTGACCCATGCCAAAACCCGGACATGGCTACGGCTTAATGGAAACTACTTCTTCCCCAGCCATTGCCGTCTGTATCATTTCTTCCAGATTGGTAAGCGCCTCTTCTGCCCGGACGATTTCCTCAATGTCCGGCCGAGTCTTAGGATGCTTCGGCACAAAAATGGTACAGCAATCCTCATACGGGAGGATGGAGGTCTCATAAGTATCAATCCGTTTAGAAATCTGGACGATTTCCTCCTTGTCCATCCCGATACAAGGCCGAAATACCGGCATAGAAACCGCATGGTCTGTGACCGCCAGACTCTCCATGGTCTGGCTGGCCACCTGACCGATGCTTTCTCCTGTTATCAATGCCTTAGCGCCGTTTTTCTCGGCAATTCGTTGTGCAATCTGCATCATAACCCGCCGCATAATTAAAGTCAGGTAGTTTTTAGGACATTTCTCGATGATGGCCAGTTGAATCTCGGTAAAAGGTACGATATGCAGATTGATTTTCCCGGTATAGGGGGTAATCAATTTTGCCAGTTCAATAACCTTTTCCTTGGCCCGGTCCGAGGTATAGGGATGACTGTGAAAATGCACCGCATCCAGCGCCACACCCCGCTTGGCAATCATCCAGCCGGCGACCGGACTGTCAATGCCGCCGCTGAGCAACAATGCCGCTTTGCCATTGGTTCCCACCGGCATCCCGCCGGCACCGCTGATTTTTTCGGTAAAGATATAGGCCTTTTTCCGAATTTCAATCTGTACCAAAATATCCGGATGATGCACATCCACCCGAAGGCCTTTGACATTCTTTAGAATACATCCGCCCATCTGTTGGCAAATCTGCGGGGAATTGAGAGGAAACTGCTTATCCTCTCTTTTAGCCTCTACCTTAAAACTTTTCCCCGCAGTATCCATATTCTGAAGGCATTGCACCACAGTTCTTCCAATGCTGTCCATATCCTTTTCGCAAGAAACCGCCGGACAGATATTGACAATGCCGAAAACCTTCTGCATCCGTGCAATGGCATCATCCATGTCGATATCATCATCCAAAGGCTCTACATAAAGCATGGACTGAGATTTGCGAATCTCAAATCTCCCCACCGGCGCCAACGCCTTTTCCAGATTCCGGAGGAGTTTTTGTTCAAACATAGGACGGTTTAGTCCCTTTAGGGCAATTTCGCCGTATTTTAAAAGTACGATGTCCGCTTTTTTCATGGGTATTCTCCGTTCTTTCTAGTTTTTCCCGAAAACCGAAAAATAAACCGGTTTCCCTTCTTACTTGGTTATGATAATTTTAATTTACGCAGGTTTTTTATAATCGGGATCAGTGCCGCCAGCGTGGCATCCACATCTTCCTTGGTATTCATCTCAGAAAAACTAAAGCGAATGCTTCCGTCAATGAGTTCCCGCGGTGTCTCTATCGCCGTTAATACATAACTTGGCTCCTTTTTATGGCTGGAACAAGCCGAACCGCTGGAAACATAGATCTCCTCGTTTTCTAAGGAATGCAGTACCACCTCGGAACGTACCCCCCGAAAAGATACATTTAAAATATGAGGGGCACAATGCTCTGGGGTATTGATTTTTACCTCCGGAATATTCTCTAAAATCCCCTGGGCAAGCCGCCGCCGCAACCCTTCGATCCGCGGTACCGACTCTTGCATATTCCGATAGCACAGTTTTGCCGCTATCCCAAGTCCGGCAATTCCCGGTACATTCTCGGTGCCGGGCCTAAGATTATCCTGCTGGCCGCCACCGTAAAGGATGGGGGCAATGCGGGTCCCTTTTTTGATATACAAAGCCCCAACCCCCTTGGGACCATGGATTTTATGGCCGCTGATGCTGAGCAAATCCGCACCCAATCCCTTTACATCACAGGGAACCTTGCAATATCCCTGTACTGCATCTACATGAAGGACGGTTTTGGGATTCTTCCTCTTGATGATCTTAGCCATCTGATCAATGGGTTGCACAGAACCGATTTCGTTATTAACCAGCATGGCCGTTACCAATACCGTATCTGCACCCACAAGTTTTTCTAACGCAGAAAGGCTAACCACACCTTCTGCACTAACCGGCAGATAATCCACCCGCCACCCTTTTTTTTGCAGATGCCGCAAAGTATTCATGGTGGCCGGATGTTCTAAAGGTGTCGTGATAATATGCCTGCCTCGTCCGGCGGCACAAGCACCGCGAATGGCCAAATTATTGGATTCCGTTCCGCCGGAGGTAAAGTAAATTTCGCCGGGAGTGGCATGCAGGGTTTCTGCAATGGCTTCTCTCGCCGCCTTTATCTCCCGCTCTGCCGCAATCCCCAGACGATGCAAGGAAGACGGATTTCCATATCCTTCTTTCATGACCTGCGCAACCTTCTCTATTACCGCATCATAAGGACGAGTGGTAGCGCTATTGTCTAAATATCGTTCCATACTTTTTCCTCCCAATCTCTGAATTTTTATTTTATCATAGTTCCTTTTCTTTTTCAACAGTATCTTCGCTTTTTCATAGAGAAATTCCCCGGCAGTTTATTATATGCAGAAATGGGACAAAGGGAGATTATCTATTGCTGTTTTTTTCAAAATCCCGACAAAATCCATCAGGAAAAGGGGTAGACAAATCCCCCATGGATTGTATATAATAGAACCATCAAGACTCCAACGGGAGGCAGTCACACCATGGAACAAAAAACTTTGAAAACATTAGAATATCATAAAATTTTAGCCATGCTCTCGGCTTTTGCCAAAAACGAAACCACCAAATCTCGCATTGAGAAGTTGGTTCCCTCGGCCAATCCCCGCACGGTGGAACAAACACTGGCCGAAACCGACGCCGCTGTCACTTTGTTATTAAAGTATGGCGCACCGGAACAGCAAACCATTGCCGATATCTCCGAATCTCTGCGTCGGCTGGAGATAGGCGGCTCTCTTAACATGGCCGAACTTTTGAATATTGCAAGGATTCTAAAAAACGCCCGTACCCTAAAGGCCCTGACCCCGGACCAAAGCGGGGTTCTCTTTGGCTACATCGAATCCCTAACCCCTGACAAAACCACCGAGGATCGGATCTTCAGTGCAATTTTGTCCGAAGAAGAGATGGCAGATGCCGCCAGTTTGGAACTTGCCGGCATCCGGCGAAAGGCTCGAAACGCCGCCGCTAAAATCAAATCTTCCTTGGATTCTATGATTCATTCTTCCCATTATCAGAAATTCTTGCAAGAGCCCATTGTGACCATGCGAAACAACCGCTATGTAGTACCGGTAAAGGCAGAGCACCGCAGCGATGTCCGCGGCATCGCCCACGATCTTTCTGCCTCCGGCGGCACCGTCTTTATTGAACCGGAAAGCGTGGTCAATGCCAACAACGAACTCCATGAATTAGAACTTCGGGAAACAGCAGAAATCGAGCGGATTTTGATGGAACTCTCCGGACAGGTAGCAACCCTGACCCAGGAATTGGAACTGAACTTTGATACCTTAATCCACTTGGATTTTGTGCTTTCTAAGGCGCGTCTGGCTCTGGACATGAAAGCAATCTGCCCACGGCTTAGCCAAAACGGTTATATCAACATCCGGCAAGGCCGCCACCCCCTCATTGACCGGCAGAAAATCGTCCCCACCTCGGTGTATCTGGGGAAAGACAAGTCGGAGGCCAAGCGG
>JAZRPL010000132.1:0-7147 GCA_045649245.1 Ructibacterium sp. | reverse complement strand
GTTGTTAAACCGCAAATTTTACCAGGAACGCCCCTTGGATATTATTATGAAACAGATATTGTGACGTATCTTGATCGTGTACCTATTACAGCATACAATATTGGCGGCAGAACGTATATTCATGCAGAAGCAATGCGAAACTTTGGATATGTAGTAACTTGGTACGAGGAAGAACGAAAACTTGAAATTATCAGCCCAATACGAGCAGGATATGTATATGATATTGGAATTTCCTACGGCGAGGATAAGGGCTATGGTGCAGGAAGTCCCGGCGTTGAGGGTATTGGAGTGTTTTCCGCTAAATATACAAAAGATGGCTTAATTGGTACGGATGATGCGGATTATCTTGATTTGACCATGTATGCAACCGGTCGCGAATACAGATTTGAAGCGAAATTTTATCAAAACGAAGGGCTTTTTAATTCTTCGCTTTTGCAAGAGAAGTTAAGGTTGCTTTGCTATGATGGGTATGCGGTTGAAATGCCTTGTGATAAGAGCGAGAAATATGATTTGGTAAATAAAACTGTTGCAATTTCTATCAATGGCCAAAAGGCAAACAAAGTCAGTGTTATAAGCGGTGCAGGGAATGGGCATAGGGATTTTTATTTTACAGTTGAGGATTTGCCCCAATTTCGGAAAGAGGAAATAGAGGAAATAGTTTTTTCTGTAGGCGAATCGTCGGGGGAACCTTATGAAATAGAGATTCCTGATTATATCATAAATGGTCCTGATAAAATAGCGGAAGAACTGAAAAAATATCCGAATGATTATCTGCAAACATATTATCAAACTGATGATTACTATGTCTTCTTCATGAAAGAGTCAGAAAGTCTTGGCATCGTAAAGGACAGGCTGTATATTGTAAACAGAAACACGAAAAGCGTATCAGGGGATATTTTAGAACAGGTAAGGCAGATTGATGGATTTCATTATGACATAATAAATCCCTTTGCATTTAAAGTAGGAGATATTAAAAACAATTTCTTCTTTTCCTGCAACTCTCCGGAAAAAACTATGGATTTTTATCTGGAACTTGATACGGGGAAAGTGTTTCCCCGAATATAAATTTGCTTTAAAAATAACAAAAGAAGGATAGGAGAAAAAATGAAACAGAGAGAAAAATTTTCGTCACGACTGGGATTTATTCTTATTTCTGCAGGGTGCGCCATTGGGCTTGGGAATGTATATCGGTTTCCAATTTTCACCGGAGCGTATGGAGGAGCATTATTTGTGCTTATTTATATCGCATTTTTATTGCTTTTGGGTCTTCCGATTATGACAATGGAACTTGCAGTGGGAAGAGCAAGCCAGAGAAGCATCGCCTCGTCGTTTGACGTACTGGAAAAACCGGGACAAAAATGGCATTGGTTAAAATTTATGGGTGTTGCAGGAAACTATCTTCTTATGATGTTTTATACCACGATTTCTGCATGGGTCGTGATCTATTTCTTAAAGTACTTAAATGGGTCAATTCTTGAATTTTCCACTGTCGAGGAGTTAAGTGGCGTATTTGGCAGCGTGGTAAGTAATCCGGGGCTGATGCTTACAATCACTTTTTTGGTTATTGTGATATGCTTTGGCATTTGTTCTTTGGGACTGCAAAAAGGTGTTGAAAAGATTACGAAAGTCATGATGATAGCGCTTTTGGCTTTGATGCTGGGTCTTGCTATATATTCCTGTACTCTTCCAAAGGCGGCTGAGGGGTTGAGATTTTATCTTATCCCCAATTTGGACGGTGTAAGAGAAATGGGATTTTGGACCGTTGTTTCCGCGGCGATGGGGCAGGCCTTTTTTACCCTAAGTATCGGCATTGGATCCATTGCAATTTTTGGTAGTTATATCAGCAAAGAAAGAAGTTTGCCGGGCGAAGCCCTTGCCATCATGTCTCTAGATACCATGGTTGCGTTTGTGTCGGGACTTATTATATTTCCTGCTTGCTTTACCTACAATCATGGCGTGACAGCCGACGCATCAACCGTTGGTGCAAGTTTCCTTTTTACAACCCTTTCGAGTATTTTTAATGCCATGCCAGTCGGAAGAATTGTCGGTATGCTTTTCTTTGTCTTTATGACATTTGCAGCTTTCTCTACCGTCATAGCGGTATTTGAAAATATTATCTCCTTCTGGTTGGAACTTACCAATATGAAAAGAAGAAAAGTTGCAATGATCAATATTATTTTAATTTTTCTTCTTTCGATTCCTTGCATATTAGGATTCAATCTCTGGTCAGGCATAGAAATTGCCGGCAAGGGAATCATGGATATCGAGGACTTTACCGTTTCAAATATTTTATTGCCGCTCGGAAGTCTTTTCTATGTCCTGTTTTGTACGCTTCGCTATGGTTGGGGCTGGGAAAATTACTTTGCCGAGGTTAACACAGGAAAAGGATTAAAACTTCCCCAATGGTTAAAACCTTATCTTTCTTACGGGTTGCCCCTCATTATCATTCTCGTATTTATTGTATCGGTCCTATAATCAAATCCAAGATTATGCCACAAGAACGTAGAAAGGGCAACGATGAATAAAATTACAAAAGTCTATTGACAAAGTTGATATTGCGTGGTATAATTAGTGGAAATGAAATTTGAAACGTAATGATGCGGAATAGTAAGCAACCTCTTCCGCCGTTAGAGAGATGTGGGGTGGTGGAAGACATTGGGAAAGAATTGCAGAACCCACCGCGGAGCGTCTGCCGTGAAAAAGACAGTAGGGGCAGACGGGAACTCCCGTGACAGAGTTGAGATGTGCTTGCATCTAAAGGGCATCCGAACAGGATGAAGAAGAGTGGTACCGCGGAAGGTTAAATGAGTGTTTAACGTTTTCGTCTCTTTGCATCAACAAGGAGACGGGAACGTTTTTTTGTTGATTGAAAATTCCGTGTTAAAAAGAAAGGGGAAAGAAAATGAAAAAAATCAATATTACAGACATTACCTTGAAAAAACTTTCGCAAGACAGGGAAGTATCGCTTTTGTTCCGCGAAAAGACGGCCATCGCCGCCTGTGCTGATTCTCTAGGAGCCGATGCAATTGAATTGGCACCTATAAAAAATCTTCGCGAGGATACCATTATTTATAAAACAATCGCACAAAACACAACAAACAGTATTGTTGCTATTCCGGTAGGATTTTCGGCTGAGGATGTGGCAAATGCATGGGAATGTGTGAAGGATGCTCAAAAATCTCGTCTGCAAATCGAACTTCCGGCATCTACTGTTCAAATGGAATATACATATCATATCAAAGCTGAAAAAATGGTTGCAAAAATCGGTGAATTGACCGCGGAGGCGAAAAAACTTTGTGATGATGTTGAATTTTCCGCCCTGGATGCAACCCGTGCTGACAGAGAGTTTCTTCTTCAGGCAGCCAAAGAGGCCGAGGCAAACGGCGCAGGAATCATCACCGTATGCGACGATGCAGGAATAGCACTCCCTGAGGAAATTGCCCAACTGGTAAAAGAATTGAAAGCGGCTGTGAAAATTCCGGTATATGTTCAAGTATCCGATAAAATCGGAATGGCTGTTGCTGCTGCTGTTGCAGCAATCGGCGCAGAGGCTGATGGTTTGAAATGTACCATGGTATCGGGAGAAAACCTTTCTATGGGTGCATTTTCTGACGCACTCATCGCCCGTGGTGACACCATTGGGGTTGTTACAAATCTAAAAAGCACGAGAATTCATGCAAGTATTAGTGATTTGCTTGAAAACATTCATCATGAAGTCTACGAAATCCCAAAAGAGGTAAGTGAAAAGAAAAAAATTCTGCTTGATTCGGACAGCACCATCACACAGGTGGCACAGGCTGCCCAAGTTTTAGGCTATGACCTTTCGGATGAAGATTGCGGAAATGTACTAAAAGCACTTTTGCAGATTTGTGAGAAGAAGGGTGCCGTTGGTGCAAAAGAATTCGAGGCACTCGTTGCCGGTTTTGCAATGCAGGCCCCATCCACATATCATCTTGAAAGTTACACGACAAACTGCGGCAATCTAACAAGTTCTATGTCTCAGGTTACTTTAAAATGCGGTGATGAAATTCTCTCTGGTGTCAGCACAGGAGATGGCCCTATCGACTCGGCCTTTCGAGCCATTGAAGAGTGTATTGGCTACCACTATGAATTGGATGATTTTCAGGTACAGGCGGTAACGGAGGGAAAAGAAGCACTCGGTTCCGCACTTGTAAGACTTCGTAATAACGGAAAACTTTATTCCGGTAACGGCATTTCAACAGACATTGTTGCAGCAAGTATCAGAGCATATATGAATGCGCTAAACAAAATTGTATTCGAGGAGAAGTAATATGAAACTGGTCTTTTCAACTAAAAACGTAAATCGTGCCTCTTTTCTTGATATGTGTTGCTATACATATGATTACGGCTACGTTGGCTTTGAAATATACGATGCAATCAAGGAAAGAAAGCAACACTATGACAGCATTCTCCGTAGGGATCGGGTCTCCGATGCAAAGCGCAAACTCCTAAACCGCGGACTTACCATTCCAGCATTGACATTTCCATATTCCATAGAAAGTGATATGGCAACTGCCGACACAATTCTTAAATATGTAGATATGGCCAGAAATGCTGGTATTGAAAGAATTATTCTCCGCATGGAAGAGAAAATAGCCAATGACATTTTGGCAGAAAAACTTAATGCAGCAATTTGTCGTGCAGAAATCTCTGATATTCAAATTTTGTTTGAAACGGTAGGCTATCTTTCCAATACGGAAAATGTGATTGATGTCATAAACTTTTTTTCATCCGCAGCATTAGGTGCTTCTTGGAATATTCGAGGCACATATTTTGGGGCTGGCGAGAGCACAGAAACGACAATTAAAAATCTTGGCGCTTATATAAAATATGTACGTCTTGGGGATATGAAAGAGGGAAAAACGGTGCTGATCGGCGAAGGGGAACTGCCGGTCGATAAATTGGTTAACGCCCTTGCTTCTCTTAATTATGACGGCTTTATTTGTGCGTCGTGGAACGAAGAAATCAACGATGCAGACATTGTACTTACTCATTTTTCTAATTACATGGCATCCCTGAGCCGTGAGAAAAAAGAATATGATAAAGCATATTATAACAGGTCAAAGACGGGTACATTTGTTTGGAAAAAATATGATATTATTGACGCCACTTTCTCTGATGTGCTAGATACAATGGTCGAGCATTATCCTGACCAATACGCTTTCAAATACACAACCCTTGACTATACCAGAACCTATGCGCAATTCCGCAGAGATGTTGACGAATGTGCAGCCGCCCTGATCTCCCTGGGTGTAAAGGCAGGGGATCATGTTGCGGTTTGGGCGACAAATGTTCCTGCATGGTTTATTACATTCTGGGCAACTACCAAAATCGGTGCTGTCCTTGTTACTGTAAACACCGCATATAAAATTCATGAAATAGAGTATCTTTTAAAGCAGTCAGATACCCATACCCTTGTCATGATTGAGGATTGCAAGGATATTAATTACCGAGAAATTATTGAGAAACTTTGTCCCGAGTTGAAAAAAACAACCCCCGGCGATCCTATCTATTCAAAAAATCTTCCGTTTTTGCGTAATGTCATAACAGTGGGCTTTTCAATGACCGGTTGTCTAACATGGGAACAAATGCTTCAGCGCGGGGCACGCATTCCCCAGGAAGAAGTTCGCCGTCGTGCATCTATGGTTAAGCCTGATGACGTCTGTAACATGCAGTATACTTCCGGTACCACAGGTTTTCCCAAGGGGGTTATGCTCACACACCGGAACATTGTTAACAACGGCAAAACCATTGGCGATAGAATGGATCTTTCCACTGCTGATCGTATGATGATTCAAGTACCGATGTTTCATTGTTTTGGAATGGTGCTTTCTATGACATCCATGATGACCCATGGCGGAACGCTTTCGCCCATGCCGTATTTCTCGCCCAAGTCATCTCTTGCCTGTATCAATAATGAGCGCATTACTTGTTTTAACGGCGTTCCAACCATGTTTATTGCACTCTTTAATCATCCGGATTTTGCAAAAACAGATTTTTCCTATATGCGTACAGGGATTATGGCAGGCGCAAACTGTCCGGCAGATCTGATGCGCCGTGCTGCAGACGAAATGAATATGAAGGAAATTATATCGGTTTATGGCCAGACAGAGGCTTCTCCCGGTTGTACTATGGGTGAGGTTAATGAGGATATTGACCATCGTGTTGAAACTGTAGGAAGTCCATTCCCTGGCATTGAATGTAAGGTCATTGATCCCGAAACGGGAGAAGAACTTCCCGATGGAGAAAGCGGCGAGTTTGTGGCACGCGGGTTTAATATTATGAAGGGATATTACAAAATGCCGGAAGCAACTGCACAAACCATTGATGCTGATGGATGGCTTCATTCCGGTGATATCTGCTGTCGCACCCCTGACGGTTACTTTAAAGTAACCGGTCGTCTTAAGGATATGATTATCCGCGGAGGCGAGAATCTTTACCCACGGGAAATTGAGGAGTTTTATCTTACCAATCCTAAGGTGCGTGATGTGCAGATTGTAGGTGTCCCGGATGAAAAATATGGCGAAGAATGCTGTGCATGGATTATTCTTCACAAAGGGAAAACTGCAGACGAAAACGAAATGCGTGAATTTGGCAACGCCGCAATTGCACGCCATAAAGTACCCAAATATTTCTTATTTGTAAACGAATTCCCCATGAATGCAGCCGGAAAAATTTTGAAATATAAGATGAGAGAGGAATCTGCAAAAATTTTGGGGCTGTAAAGATAAAAACGAGCAAGGAAAGTTTCTGCTCGTTTTTATCTTTAGTATATAAGAAAACTCGAATTGGTATTTACTTTTCATTAGATAATATGCTATAATAAATAAAGTTCATCAAATTAATCAAAAAGGAGTTTTTATAATGTCTAATATATGGCATGATATATCCCCAAAAAGAATCAATGCTGAAGATTTTATCTGTGTTGTTGAAATATCAAAAGGAAGCAAGAAAAAATATGAACTTGATAAAGAAACAGGCTATCTTTTTCTAGATCGGATTTTGTATACATCAACCCATTATCCGGCAAACTACGGATTCATCCCACGTACCTACGGCGATGATAATGACCCGCTTGATGTTCTTTTGCTGTGTTCAGAACAGATAGAACCAAGTCGGATCGTAG
>JAZRPL010000131.1:0-4428 GCA_045649245.1 Ructibacterium sp. | reverse complement strand
ATCAATGGCATTGATAAAGTCAATCACTGCCGGTTTCATAATCTCCGAAACGTGATAATTTTTGGAGTTCTTCAAAAGATGCTTGCTCAAAGAGAGAACCTTTTTAGTAATACTCTGAATCCGGGTCTTGCGCTCTGCACTTTCCTTATAATGACTAAGTCGCATCTCTCCCATCCGTTTGACTGCAGCAACTTCCTTTTCTTTCCGCTGCCGAATTTCCTGTACCACTTTGGCATATCGTTCCCTTGCCTTTTCGTTCTGTTTCTGGAGTCTGTTTTCATAAGAATCACGGAGTTCTGTCATGGCTTTTCGGTGTTCAAACTTCAGTTCCTTAATTCTCTTTTCATACTTGTCCGCAACCGTCTTAACAGTAGAAATATTCCAGAACTGATTGTATATCTCCTGTGCCAGCCACCTATTCCGCTCCTCTGCATCATATTCCGCAACAGCATCCCTGGCCTCTTTTAAACTCTCCCAAACTTCCAGAAATTTTGTCGGCTGGGATTCTGATGCCACATCAGCATCAAAGATGTCCGGATACCTGTGGGCCCAGTCTGCCCAGGCAACATCAAGAGACATTGCAGAAGAATCACTGCTTGAAATATTCAATTTCCCCATAAAAGAACTGTGCCATCTGCTACCGAGATTGCTCCTTGTTTCCTCTAAGGTACTCCTGCTGATCCGAACCCTGGCATTTCTAACATTCCGCATTACCATAGCAGCATAATCATTCCCTTGTTTCAAGGGTTTTGCATCTTCCTGGATGTTCTTTGCAATATCATAGCACCGAGCATAGATATCTTCCCATGCAAGATTTTCCCCGGTCATAATGTGAGTGTATACCTCATCCAGGGCATCTGCCAACTTTCCTTTATCGCAGGTGCTGTTCGCCATATGCCGCAAATGCCCGGCAATGGCTTCCAACTTATTCCGGTCCAGTTTGGCACCGTTTGTAACCGTCTTCTCCAGTTTCAACCGTTCCTTCAACCGTTCAATGTCCTGCTTCAGTTTCTCATTTTCTTTAATGAGCCGGTTCGTCTCCCCCATCTTGTCATAGAGAGTTTCAGTTTCTCGGTCGGAGAAAAATTTATCCCTTACTCTTTCGTTCTGCGCTCCAATTCTTCTTTCAACAGAAGAAGTTTCTCCACGACTTCTTCCTCTGTATCCGTTGTTGCTATCGCTTCCGTCGCTTTCCGAAACAGTTCCTTGTCGTCTATCTCGAAAAGTAATCGAATCGTATCGTCCGAATATGTTTCTATTCTTCGGCTGTATGCCTCTCCGCTCACAGTCATAAATATGCCTCCTTATTCTATCAAGACTTGTTTCGTTATCTTCGTATATTTCTATTATACTTGTTATCATAGGCTTGTCAATCGTTCCTTTGGCAAAAACAAGTACGTTGTTGATTCCCTCGCGGTCACGATCATAGATATCACTGACAGGAATGATATACTCTCCTTTTTTGCTTCTCGGGAACTTCGCCCGTCCGCTTTTCGCCATAGCAAACTTGGAACGGTAATCTGCGTTTTGATCAGCGGTTAATATACCGTTTTCCCTCGCCCAGCCATAATCCCGATACTCTTGGTCTGTGTATTCTTCCTCCATCTTGTCATAGAGAGTTTCAGTTTCTCGGTCGGAGAAAAGAAGAATTTTAGAAAACGTATTGTTTTTTCTATTCATTTTAAGGCGTTGATAAACATCATGAGAAAAAGTATCATCAAATTCTATCTTGACATCTTCAAGAAAATGTGATATTTTGTATGTGTAGGTTGTACTACTTGTAAGGGCAACGCCGCTTTTGGCGACCCGAACTTGAGGTACGCCTATTTTTTTTGCATTAACAGCGTGCAATTTTCCTAAAACCTCTGCTTCAGCAAGGATGGGGTTCTGGTTTCTCCTTTCTTCTATCACTGATCTTACTGCATAGTATTCCAAAACTCCGTTCTGGTCCTCTAATGCAACGGTTCCCATCATAATATGCGCATAGGGAATATCAATGTTTCCCTTTCTTGCAGAACGATTAACTTCGATAGAATTTTTTAAAATTTGAGGCAATTCCAGACTGATTCTCGCATTCAACAGCGCCTTATTAGAAACTTTTTTCCCATTACTAGCACTAAATTTAATAAACCCGTGTGTAATGCCTTTTTTGCTTATCTCTACATTTCTTTTGATATCAGGCACATCAGTATAATATGTAGGCGTAGAAGCATTTGTAGCAATTTTTTCACAGTTCTTCTTTACTTTTGAAACTACCCAATCTACATCAATGCTTCCATCCTTAGTCATTTTGACTTGCTGATTTTTGTTGATTGTAATTCCCTTAAGATCATCTTTTTGAATAAGTTCATCATAGGAATAATCTCTATCCGAAAATTGTTTTTCGCCACCATCAAAATCTTTTATTTCTTCTTTTCCTGATTCTCCTTGATGACTGCTGCGCAAATGTTTATTGTTTCCTGAGGCGTTGTCTTGAATTCCTTGGACTCCAACCTGTTGACTATCTCCTGAACCATTTCTTCCTTCTCCATCAGGCTGCATACCCCACAAATTTCCGTCTTGTTTAACCCTAATTTCTTCAATATCCTCATAAATGCTTCTATCTTCTTTGCTGTGTATTCGTTCATATCTACCAAGAACCTCCTTGTAGTTCCCTTTTGCAACTTCTATGAAACCGTCTTCGGTTGCTTCAATCAAAGCAAAATACTTTCCATTCACATTTAAGATTGTACTATCTCCTGCCTGAGTCTTTGTGCTTCTTGCCCAAATCATAGCATTGCTTTGATATTCATTATACCATGAACCTTTTTTCTTGGCAACTCTTGAAGAAAACTGCACCTCATCAATTCCCTCAAGTGCCGTTTCAGTTTCTGCATTCTGTAAGACCTGATTGTTTTTTACCGCATCGGCAAACATTTCGTCCCACATTTTAGAAATTTTAGTAAGTTCTGTCTTATACTCTCGCAAAGCCTTAGCCTCATCCGAACCGGATTTATATTGTGCAAGCAAATTGTTAATCCAATCAATCAAGTTATCAAAGATTTCTTTTACCTTTTTCTTAAAGGATCTCTGTTCCTCTGGCGTCATCTTAGAAAGCAGTTCTCTTGCTGTTTCGCTGTTTTCCAGCATATCCTCACAGCCACGGGCAATCAGCTCATCAATGGCTTTCTCCGGAGTCACATTCATATCCGGATGCAAACTTTTCATCTGTTGCATTTCGGCATCAACCAAAGCCTCACTGGTCTTTCCTGCATGTTTAGCAAGAAGCGGTAAAATCTCACTCCTCAACGCCTCATAAATGGCTGGAGATTTTTCTTTTGCCCAGTGAGTTATCTCATGAGATAAGGTGGGAATAATCGAATCATCAAGCGTAGATGCATCAATAATACCTGCGTATACATCAAGCATAATCGTATTGGTTGCCGGATCATAACTTCCATTCTCACCCACCCTCTTTTGATATGTTACTCCATCTTCCGTTTTGGCATCTATCACATTGCTCTGCATTAGCCGAATATTTACCCCAGTGGCCTTAGAAAACATTTTTGCAAATTTAATTGCTGACCTTTGTCGTGTTGTTAAATTTGACCATTTCACTTTACTTCCATCGGCCATAGTCCCTTTATAATCAATCACAGAATCATCAAAAACTCCCCGGACAAACACGGCCTTAGCCTGTTTTTTTGACAAATCTGCAATGGTATTTTCCCTGGCCAATGCCACAGCTTTTACCGTAGCAGAATAAATATCTTTAACCTGTCCTTCTGAAAGAACTCCCTTATGCTCTAAAATAGTATCTTGGGTAAAGTTATTTTGTGCATATGCTATCGCCAGATCAAAAGATTTCTTATAATCATTCACATCTGAAACACCATCGTCCTGCTCCAAAAAGAGATTGGCCTCTTCCTCCGGCATGGTTTCTGCCCAGGCAATCAACTCCGCATCCCGTCTGGAAAGATCTATATCATCCATAGACACTTCACCATCACTGGTCACTACCTTGGTATCTTCACCCATTTTAATGCCTTGAATTTTCGTTTCCTCTCCGGTGGATTTCAGTTGTGTTGTTTCAACATCCCCAAAGAGTTCCCCCGCCCGTTTTGTTGCAGTATTTTCCGTGTTTAAATCCAATAATTGATCCTTTGTTATCCACGCATTTATTTTTTCCTTTGCCCCAACCTTCTCTGATTGCAAAATATTCCCCGTATCCATTTCTACCATATCATACAATCTTCCAAGTTGCAAATCCGTGGCATTCTCAGCATTTACCCCTCTTTTAGCATAAGCGGAATAAAGGCGATAGGCATCACTCTCATGCGGCATCAAAGCCGCGGCATCAAACACCGTTTGTCCGGCATATTTCTCTCCTGCATTTTCTTTAATAGATGCACCGATTCCTTTTGCACTTTTATTTTCAGCAAATGTATT
>JAZRPL010000130.1:0-16788 GCA_045649245.1 Ructibacterium sp. | reverse complement strand
AAATGATTGGTCTTACCTGGGATGTGATTGACTGGGAGAAACGGACACTGACTGTCAATAAAACTTTGGAATACAGACACAAACAAGGTTATTGGCGAGCAGGACCACCTAAAACTATTCAGAGTTATCGAACCATTCTCCTGACCAACAAGGCGTATGAAATTCTTGAAAAGGTTGCATCAAGAAGGCACGAACGAAAAGAGTCTGAAACACTTTCTCAGGAGCTATCGTTCATCGACAGACGTACAGGAAAAACCGAAACATTTTGTATGAGAGATTTGGTTTTTATAAACTGGCGTACCGGCGAGCCTGCCAAAAACAGTTCTTATGATACGCATTTATATAAACTTTGCGATGAAGGAAACATTAAAAGGTTTTGCATGCACGCTCTCCGCCATACATACGCAACACGTGCAATTGAGAGAGGGATGCAACCTAAAATACTGCAGAAGTTACTCGGACACGCAAGCATAAAAACAACGATGGACAGATATGTTCACGTGTCAGATGAGTCACTATTCAATGCAGTTGAACAATTTGAAACGAATGCTAATACTCGTGTGGGCTGAAAGTGGTGTAAATTTGGTGTAAGAATGGTGTAGAAATGGTGTAAAACACTTACTTAAAACCCTCAAAGCCCCTGAAATCAAAGGAGATGTAGATAAATATGAAATTAGGAATCGTAGGCCTTCCTAATGTGGGGAAGAGCACACTTTTTAATGCAATTACGCAGGCCGGAGCGGAATCTGCCAACTATCCGTTTTGTACCATTGAACCCAACGTGGGGACTGTGTTGGTGCCGGATCTGCGGATTGATAAACTGACGGAAATGTACCAGCCGGAGAAGGTAACCTATGCCACCATTGAATTTGTGGATATTGCCGGTCTGGTGAAAGGTGCCAGCAAAGGCGAGGGACTTGGGAATAAGTTTTTGTCCAATATCCGGGAGGTGGATGCGATTGTCCACGTGGTCAGAGCCTTTGAGGATCCTAACATTGTTCATGTGGAAGGTTCGGTAGATCCGATTCGGGATATTGAAACCATCAATCTGGAGTTGATTCTCTCGGATTTGGAGATCCTAGATCGTCGGATAGACCGGGTGCAGAAGGCGCTCAAGGGCGGCGAAAAGAAGTTTCAGGGACAGTTGGAATTTTTTAAGCGGCTCCATGAACTGTTAGAGAGCGGCAAGACGGCGCGGAGTATGGAGATGACCGATGAGGAGCGGGAGATGCTAACAGATGTAGCGCTGCTCACGTTAAAACCGGTTATTTATGCTGCCAATGTTGCCGAGGAGGAATATGGCAGTGCAGAAGGCGAAAATGAATTTGTGCAAAAAATTCGGGATTTTGCCGCTACGGAAAAATCTGAGGTTATGGTAATTTCTGCCCGCATCGAGGAGGAAATTGCTGCCTTAGACAAGGATGAAAAAGAAATGTTCCTTGATGAACTGGGCGTTTCGGAGTCGGGCCTTGATAAACTGATTAAGGCTAGTTATCGGTTGTTGGGCCTGATTAGTTATCTGACAGCGGGAAAACCGGAGGTTCGTGCCTGGACCATTACCGAAGGAACCAAAGCCCCCCAGGCGGCCGGAAAGATTCACACTGATTTTGAACGGGGCTTTATTCGTGCAGAAGTAGTGGCATATCAGGATCTGATGGATTGCGGAAGCATGAATGCAGCCAAAGAAAAGGGTTTGGTTCGGTCCGAAGGAAAGGAATATGTCATGAAAGACGGGGACATTGTGTTGTTCCGATTCAATGTATAAAAAAGAATCAAGGAGGTCAAAAAAATGGATTTTATGGGAAAAGTGGAGAAGGCCATCGGCCGGGTTGCCAAAAAGGCAACGGAAGTGAAAGAGATTTCCAAAATAAAGTATAGTGTGTATGATTTGAATCAGGATGTTAAAAAACTCTATACGGAAATTGGGAAAAAGGTTTATCAGGAAATGCGGGAGAGTTCCGCCTTGACGGAGGATATCCGGCTGAAATGCGAAATTGTAGAGGCAAAACTTGCCAGAGTAGCAGCATTGCAAGAGAAAGAGGCAATGCTTCGGGACGAAGCAGATCTTGTATATTGCCCCATTTGCGGTCAGGAATGCGATGTAAAGGTAAACTTTTGTCCGGTTTGCGGGTCTTCGCTGGTACAAGAAGTAAAAGCGGAGGTTTCTGCGGAGGAGATTCCGCAGGATGAGCAATGATTTTGGTGCTGGCCGGCGGCGGTGAGGCAAGAGACTTTTCTGCTTTGTTGGAAGAGGAGAAAATAGAACATCTATGTGTTTTTTCTACCTTTGCAGCGGCCGGCAATTATGGTAGCGGCAATGCCGTGGTGGGACGGCTCGATAGCGGGGAAATGGAGATGCTGTTGGAGCGGGAAGATGTCCTGGGCGTGGTGGATCTGGATTCGGGAAATGATACGACTTTATCTCGCGCGGCCATGACAGCCTGTAAAAATAAAGGGATTCCTTATATCAAGCATCTTCGCTTGCCGGTATCATGGGAGGAACTCTCCGGTGCTACCGCAACGGGTTCTTACCGAGAAACAGTTTCTATCATAGAGCAGCTGTCGGGATCGGTACTTTTATACACGGCCCCGGAAACAGCATATGCACTTGTCAAAGAGGTTTCGCAACCGGAGCGGTTGTATACACCGATTCTGCGTGGTATCAGTTTTGATGTAGAGTTGGCGCTGGAATTTGGGATTCCTTTGGCAAATGTGCTGGAGATGGATGGTGTAAGCGGAGAGGAAGCGGTCTCTTCGGCCATCTCCAAAGTGGGAGCAAAACTGCTGATTTGCGACGGTACGGCCGGAATTTTAGAGCAGTTGTCGGCCGCTCGAAAGATTCAGATTCCGGTAGTTGTGACCCATAGAATGGGCGTGGAATATAGCCAGACCGCATGGAGCAGCCAACAATTGATGGAAGCGGTGCGATCTTGGCAGAAGGAAAAAGAGTGCGGAGGAAAGAGATGGAAACCATAAAAATTGCCATTGACGGTCCGGCGGGTGCCGGAAAAAGTACGATTGCTAAGGCGGTTGCCGGAGCATTGGGATTTGTGTATATTGATACCGGTGCCATGTACCGTGCCATTGGTTTGGCTGCGGTGCGGCGGGGAATTGATCCTTTGGATACGGCTGGTGTGGAAGGAATTCTCGATGAGATTGAAATTGGAATTTGCCATACCGAAGAGGGACAGCAGATTTATTTAAATGGCGAAAACGTGTCCACAGAAATTCGATTGCCGGAGATTTCGGCCGCAGCTTCTCATGTGGCGGTGATTCCTGCAGTACGGCTGAAATTGGTGGAATTACAGCGTATTTTGGCAGAGCAGACAGATGTAATTATGGACGGACGGGACATTGGGACTTATGTATTACCCAATGCCCAACTGAAGATTTTTTTGACAGCAAAGGTGGAAGAACGGGCAAAGCGGCGTTTTCTAGAGTTGCAGGAAAAGGGGATTGCCACTACCCAAAAAGAAGTGTTGGAAGAAATGAAGTTTCGGGATAATAATGATTCCAGCCGTGACTTTGCGCCTTTGCGGGCAGCAGAGGACAGTGTGCTGGTAGACAGTACCCAACTGACGCTGGAAGAAACTGTAGCGAAAATTACGGATTTAGTGGCAGGGTTGAAGAAACTTCCTGAAGCGGAGGGAAAATAGTGAGTTTTTACGGTTTTGCAAGAGGTTTGATAGCAGCGGTATTGCGGGTGCTTTTTAGAATTCGTATCGAAGGAAAAGAGAATATCCCCAAAGAGGGGGTATGCTTGGTTTGCGCAAACCACAAAAGTAATCTGGACCCGCCCCTGCTTGGGGTTTGTTTGCCGTTTCAGGTTCGCTTTATGGCCAAGGAGGAACTTTTCCGGAATAAAGCCTTTGGTGCGTTGATTGGGGCGTTGGGCGCTTTTCCTATTAAGCGTGGGAAGAGTGATGTCGGTGCTTTGCGTGGTGCTATGAAGATGCTGCAAAATGGCGAATGTCTGGCTGTTTTTCCGGAAGGCGGAAGGTCTCATGGGGATTCCATGCGTAAAGGTAAGCAAGGCGCGGCATTGATTGCTGCAAAGGCCGGTGTTAATATCCTGCCTGTTGGAATCGATGGGAAATATCGCCCCTTTCATAAAATTACGGTGCGGATTGGTAAAGAGATTTCTATGGAGGAGTATTTTGGAGAAAAGGTTACCTCCGAGGATTTACAAAGGATTACAGATACGCAGATTATGCCGACTATAGGAGCGCTGGCAGGAGTGAAAACCTATGAAAATCGAAATTGCTGAAAAAGCGGGATTCTGTTTTGGTGTAGCAAGGGCGGTAAAGATGGCCTATGCGCTGGCAGAGGAATCGGGTCCACACGCCTGTTATGGGATGTTGATTCATAATCGAGATGTGACCGAGGATTTGGAGAGGCACGGACTACCCGTCGTGGAAAATATAGAGGAAGTGCCCGAAGGAACCTGTTTGCTTTTGCGAGCCCATGGCATTCCTAAGGCCGAACAGGAACTGTTAGAAGCGAGAGGGATTAAAATTGTAGATGCAACTTGTCCCTACGTCAAAAAGATTCACGGTATTGTAAAGCAGGCCCATAGCCAAGGAAGACAAGTTATCATTTGCGGTGATGGGACTCATCCGGAGGTGCGGGGGATTAATGGATGGTGTGATAATACAGCCGTTATTGTCCAGGGAGAAAACGAAATAGAGAGAATTTTAGAACTAGATCCCGAAATTCCGTGTACGGTTGTAGCGCAAACCACCATCCGTAAGATGTTTTTTAAAAATTTTTCCAAAAAAGTAAAAAAACATTTTACAAACATTGAAATATTTGATACAATATGTAGTGCGACAGAGGAACGGCAAAAAGCCGCCGCAGAATTGGCGGAACGATGTGATTGTATGTTGGTGGTAGGGGGCAAGAACAGTTCCAATACCAAAAAGTTGTATGATGTATGCCGGGAAAATTGTCCGGATACTTGGTGCATTGAAAATCGAAAAGAATTAGAAAATTATATTATACAAGGGGTTATTCCCCGAAACAAAAAAAAGAAAGTGGGTATTACCGCAGGGGCGTCAACGCCGGATGTGGTAATCAAGGAGGTCTATGTAACCATGGCGGAAAACAATGAAATGAACTTTGCAGAGGCTTTAGAAGAAACCTTAAAGCCGCTTAACTCAGGAGAAGTAGTAAAGGGTGTAGTCATCGGCATTACCCCGACAGAAGTACAGGTAGATATCGGCAATAAGTACGATGGTGTAATTCCTTTTGAGGAATTGACCAATGATCCGGCCGCAGATATCAATACCCTGGTAAAAATAGGGGAAGAAGTAGACGTTTATGTCGTTCATGTCAGCGACCGTGATGGCGTTGTGACACTTTCCAAAAAGAAAATTGATGTTGTCAAGGGAATGGAAGAACTTAAGACAGCATTTGAAAATAAGGAAATTCTAACCGGCCGTGTTGTAGAATTGGTTCGTGGCGGTGTGGTTACCATCGCAAAGGGTGTTCGGGTATTTATCCCGGCTTCTGAGTGTGCAGAGCGGTTCTTGGCGGATTTGGGAACATTGCTTAACACAGAGCAAACCTTTAGAATTATTAAGATGGACGTTGATAGAAGAGGACGCCAGAGAGTGGTTGGCTCTATTAAGTCTGTAGCAAAGGAAGAAAGTGCAAAAGCAGCATCTGCTTTCTGGGAAACTGCAGAAGTTGGTAAACAATATAAGGGTGTTATCAAGTCTTTGACTTCTTTTGGCGCCTTTGTGGATTTGGGCGGTGTAGATGGATTGATTCATATTTCCGAACTGTCTCCTACCCGGATCGCGCATCCGTCTGAGGCGGTAAAGATTGGCGACGAGATAGAGGTTTATATCAAGGAACTCAACAAAGATGAAAACAGAATCTCTCTGGTAAAGGAATTGAAGGAGCAGAAGGCTGCAGAATTTTGGGCAGATGCCGAAGTTGGCAAGCAGTATACCGGTATGGTCAAATCCTTAACCTCTTTTGGTGCTTTTGTGGATTTGGGCGGTGTAGACGGTTTGGTTCATATTTCTGAGTTGTCTTGGCAGAGAATCAAGCATCCCTCTGAGGTTGTAAAAGTTGGGGATATGCTGACCGTTTATATTAAGGAACTCAACGCAGAGACAGGTAAGGTTTCTCTGGGCTATAAGAAAGAAGAAGACAGTCCTTGGGTAAAGGGGACCGGCGATTTGCATGTGGGAGATGTTGTAAAGTGTAAAGTAGTTCGGATTCTTCCCTTTGGTGCTTTTGCAGAGGTTGCTCCCTTTGTGGACGGACTGATTCATATTTCTCAGATTTCCAATGAGAGAATCAGCAAACCCTCTGATGTTTTGGCAATCGGCGATATGGTAGAAGCCAAGATTGTGGAAATCAATGAGGAAACAAAGCAGATCGGCCTTTCTATGAAGGCGCTGATGGCTGAGGCAGTGGAAGAAGTTGCACCGCAGGAAGAAGAGCCCATGTCCTATACCGAGGAGAGTACCTTTACCTTGGGTGACATTTTAGATTCTGATGATGTTGCAGCGGATGACTCTGACGCTGAATAATTGAGCGATAGACAAAAGGCCGCCAAAGGCGGCCTTTTGTATTGGTTTTATGGGAGGATGCATGATGGATTTTAAAGCGTGGCAAGCAAAAATCAAAGGGTGTAAGACAGCCGTTATCGGCATCGGTGTTAGCAATCTTCCCCTGATTCGACTGTTGGTTTCTTGTGGGGCCTGTGTGACAGCCCATGATAAGCGGAATCCGGAGCAGCTGGGAGATCTCTATGGGGAATTGCAGGAGATGCAGGTTCAGTTGGTTCTGGGAGAGCATTACTTAGATGAGATTGCACCGGGAACCGAGATTGTTTATAAGACGCCGGGGGTTCGCTACGATATGCCTGCTTTGCAACGGGCGGCAAAGGAAGGGGCGCGAATTACCTCTGAAATGGAGTTGTTTTTTGAATGTTGTCCCTGCCGCATCATTGCGGTAACCGGCAGCGACGGAAAGACCACCACCACCAGTTTGATCTATGATATGCTGAAGCGGGCGGGATACACCTGCCACCTGGGCGGAAATATCGGGCATCCTTTGGTAGAGGATTTGGCGATTATCAAACCTGAGGATATTGCCGTTTTGGAATTATCCAGTTTCCAACTGCATACCATGAAGCAAAGTCCGGAGATTGCGGTTGTGACAAATGTGACACCCAATCATCTGGATTGGCATACGGATTTTCAGGAATATATCGATGCGAAAAAGGCAATTTTCTCTTATCAGGCAGAGACAGGACGGCTTGTCTTAAACTATGATAACGAAATTACCCGCAGTTTTGGCAGCGAAGGAAAGCAGCCGGTCTATTTCAGTTCTAAAGAGGTTTTGGAGGATGGTTACTGTTTGCAAGATGGAAAAATCGTTTTCATGGAAGGCGGTACCGTCTTGCGAGAGGTTTTAGCGATTGATACCATTTATATTCCGGGCCTTCACAATGTAGAAAACTACATGGCCGCCATTGCTGCAACAGATCATTTGATTTCTACCGAAGTGGTGCGGGAAACGGCGGTAGGGTTTTTGGGAGTTCCCCATCGCATTGAATTTGTGCGGGAATTGGATGGGGTCAGATACTACAACGATTCCATTGCAAGCAGTCCGGCACGGACGACGGCAGGTCTGGTTTCCTTTGGAGAGAAAAAGGTTATATTGATTGCCGGAGGATACGACAAAAAAATTCCCTTTGACGAGTTTGGAACCGTGGTGAACGATCATGTCAAGAAGTTGGTTTTGGTAGGCGTGACGGCAGAAAAAATCAAAACGGCAGTGCAGAGGGCAGAGAACTATAAGAACCTTCCCATTCATGTATGCACCGCCTTCGAAGAGGCGGTGAACAAGGCGAGGGAAATTGCCCAGCCGGGTGATATCGTGATGCTTTCGCCGGCCTGTGCCAGTTTCGATTTATTCAAAAATTTCGAAGTGCGTGGCAATACCTTTAAAGAGATTGTCAATAATTTTTAGGAAAATGCTGTACCCGTATAGAGGGTGCCGTTAGTTCATAAAAAGGTCGTAGCATATCGCTACGACCTTTTTATTTTTTATAGGAGTGTTTTGTGTAGGAAGATTTTTTAATATACAACAATAACACGAACCTGCCCGCCGGAATCGGGAAGTTTATCATAGTAGGCAGTGATATTGTAATCTTCTCTGTCTAAAAGATCGGAGATGGGAATCTGGACATATTCGCTGGAATAGGTGGAACTTTTTTGATAAACGGAAACCGTCCCGCTGACGGGGTAGGTACGGCTGGTTGTAGTGATTGTACTGGCACTGACCGACGTGATTCGTTCTGAAATTTCAGATAATTTTGACAGGGTGTCCGGATTGGAAGGGTTGCCTCCAATCTGAATCCCCATACCGGCGGTGGGGGAAAAGGTGCGCCCGTTGGTATGGAGAGAATAGAACTGTCCGTTTACTAAATATTCATAGGTGCCGGAAACAGTATTGGCATGGATGTTGTTAGAGGCAGAGGTCATTAATCCAAAGGAGAATCCGTCATTGGTTACGTTCTTTAATATGAGCGTGGAAAGGGAGCCGTTGTCATCTAAATCATAGTAGAGAACCTGTGAAGACGAGATATAAACCTGATCTAGTCGTTGTGGGAAAATTCGGGCATAGATGCTGGAATCATAGGTGTCTAAGGTCCCGATGTCCAAGATAGAGGCGCCAACGGCCACGGTATAGGTGCCAAATTTTCGGTTATTCCAATCAAAGATTCCGCCAAGGGAGCCTCGGCCGGTGCTGTTAAGGGCGGATACCTTGGCGTTTCCACCGGAAAAGGTAACTTTTACAACTTTATTTTTTGCAGTACTATAATTTTTATCTGTGGTATATTCTCCGGTTTCTCCGCTAGGGAGAACAAGTTTTATATAATAAGCGGTATAGGTTCCGTTCGTGCCGGATTGAAAGGTCTTTCGTCCACTTTCTAATACATAGCCGACAATCTCCTCGCCGTTTTTTGCAGTAGGTGAAATTACATCTGCAATTTCACCGTTTCTGCCCAGTAATGCGGTAATGGTATCTCCTAACAGGAAGTTGCCCCCCGAGGCAAGTTTGCGAAATGCAACACCGCTTTCTAAATGGTATTCTTTGCCGGAGATGGTAACAGAAGAAGGCATATCTTTGTTGGGGGTTGCCTTTTCAAAGACGCCGGTTACCTTATCGCTATAGGCTAAAACCAAGTTTAGATCTTTTAAATAATAAGCAATATCATAGGTTTGCAGAGCAGAATAGGAAGAGGTTTCCCCATTCCGCATAACCGAAGTATCATGGCTGATACCAAGGTCCGCACCCCAGTCGGCGGAGCGGATGGTGATAGGCCCTACCAGATTTCCTTTTTGCCAGATGGCATAGTCGATACCTGTGCCGTTTTTCTTGACACGAAGGATATCCCCCATTTGCAAGGAACTCTTTAAGGAGCCAAAAGTGGTCTGGGATTTTCCTTTATAGATCGTAGTGCTGTCTGCAATGTCTAACTGCGTCAAAGTCTGATGATGATAGGCCATGACAGCATCGGACAAAATGGAGTAGACGACATAATCATCGGTGGCGGTGATATCGCCGGAATCGGGGAGAAATGCAATTGCTTTGGTGTTGTTTTTGATAGCAACAGCCCCTTTGAGGCCTAAAAGACTACGGGCAAATGGGGAATCTGTTTTTAAGATGCCATAGGTGGTAAAGACCTCGTCTGAAGCAATGGAGGGATCATCGGTACTGTCTGCAATTAAAGTAACATCCTCCTGAATCTGTACGTCAAAATGGTTGGCCAACTGTGTGTTTTGGCCTTTCATCTTGGTGCGGAGGGTATTGGCGATGAGTTGTGCCACCTGGCCACGGTTCATAACCTGACCTGCACGACAATCGATGTCGTCCGTCATATCCAGATTATCGGCAAGACCCAGTTGCCCATAGGGCCACGAAACCCCAAAATCTGCATCGGTATAGCCGAGGATGCGAAGCATAATCGTAACACCCTCTTCAAACAAAACGCCTGCATCAGGGCGGAAGGTAGCGTCGGGGTAGCCGCTGATCAGTCCGGAGGTCACTCCCACGCGGACATAGGGTGCTGCCCAATGCCGATAGGTCACATCGGGAAAAGGAGAAATAGAAAGATGGGAGGCAACACTATTGCGATAGGTAGAACTCGCTACCGCCGCTTTTGTGAATTCACTGCGGGTAACCGCATCATCTAACCGTAGGTTGCCGTCAGGATCTCCTTGCATAATCTGTAATTCGTCTAGCAAAGACAGGATGCCGTCTTGGGGGCTATCGGCAAAAGCCGGCATAGTACAAGAAATGGTGATCAAAAGAAGGGTTACAAGAAAAAGAAATCGTTTCATCATTTCACACTCCATAGATTTTATCAAAGTTATTCGTGACGCAGTGCGTCAATAGGGTTAAGTTTGGAAGCATTTTTAGCCGGTAGGTAGCCAAAAAGAATGCCGATTCCCACCGAAACGCTAAAGGAAAGAAGGATGGCCCCCAGAGAGGGAGTTGCTGTAAGACCCAACATATTTCCGAAAAGAATTGCCACAATGGAACCAACCAAAATGCCCAGGATGCCGCCGACGCCGCTGACAGTGCCTGCCTCGATGATAAATTGAGATAAGATGGCACGGCTTTTGGCGCCCAGAGATTTGCGGATGCCGATTTCCCGGGTTCGTTCCGTAACCGAAACCAACATGATATTCATGATGCCGATGCCGCCCACTAAGAGAGAGATGCCGGCAATAGCAACTAGTAAAAGTTCCATGGTGTCCAGCATTTCGGTTGCCATATCTAAAATTTGGCTAAGACTGGATACGCTATAGTAGTCATCGTCACCGATTTTTTCCAGAAGTTTTGCTTTCACAAAAGAAATCGCATTGTCTACTGCTGCATCAGAGGTAGCGGTTAAGGTGTAGGAACTGATGTAACTGCTGTTTGCGATACGGGAGGCGGTGGTATAGGGAATATAGATAACCTCGTCTGCTCCGCCGCTGTCGGAATCATCCTTCTCTTCCAAAATCCCTACTATCTGATAGGAAATGCCGTTGATTTTGATATTTTGGTTTAAGGCGGGTATGCTGCCGAATAGTTCCTTTTGAATATAGGAGCCGATGACGCAAACTTTCGCGTTGTTTTTGATATCCATATAGCGAAGGAATCTGCCATTGGTAACCGTGAGCATCTTCATAGTAGCATATTCTTCGCTGACGCCGGTGGCATTTGTAGTAATGCTGTCTGCAGAACCGGGGGTTTTTACGGTGGCCATAGCGAGAGAAACGGTGGGAGATACGCCGGAAATCAGTTCCGGATTTTCCTCCCGCAGATTGTAGATGTCCTCCTCATAAACCCTTCGATTGCCACCCCGATCCTGGACGTTGACTGTCAAAGAGGTGGTGCCCATTTCTTCGAAGGTATCGGTAATCATGCCGGTCATGCCGTTCATCAAACTGATGAGGATGATAACGGCAGCGACACCTACAATAATACCAAGCATGGTTAGAAATGAACGCATTTTATCATACAGAATATTAGATAGAGCAAGGAAAAAGGATTTTTTCAAACTCATAAGGATTCCTCTCCTTCCTCGTCGCCGGCATGCAGGACGGTGGCAAATCTTTCTATATCAGCAGGACCGTCGTAAACAATCCGTCCGTCATGGATGCGAATGACCCGCTCGGCCTGTGCCGCAATGGTGTTATCGTGGGTAATTAAAACAATGGTGTTGCCTTCCTTATGCAGTTTTTTCAAAAAGGAGAGAACCTCTTTGCCGGTTTTGGAATCCAGTGCCCCGGTGGGCTCGTCGGCAAGAATAATGGAAGGATTGCCTGCCAGTGCCCGTGCAATGGAAACACGCTGTTGTTGCCCGCCGGAGAGTTGGGATGGAAAGTTCTTGGCTTTATCCCGTAGCCCTACCCGATCCAGAGCGGATAATGCCCGCTTGGCCTGTTCCTTTTCGCTTAGCCCACCATAGAGAAGGGGAAGTTCCACATTTTGTTGGACATTTAGTTTGGGAATCAAATTATATTGCTGAAAGATAAAGCCAAGTTTCTTGTTTCGGATTTCTGCTTGTTCATCATCCTTCATTTGGCTGACATCCCGACCATCTAAAAAATACTGTCCCCGGCTTGGGGTATCCAGACAGCCGATGATGTTCATACAGGTAGACTTTCCGCTGCCGGACTGGCCGACAATGGCAAGAAATTCTCCTTTTTGTACCGACATGGAGATGCCGTCAATGGCATGGACTTTTGTATCGCCCATAGAATAAATTTTATATACATTACGAAACTCGATAAGGGGTGTCATTATCTGTTACCTCCGCTGGGCATACTTCTACCGGTCATACCTCCGCCGTGTATCCCCATCCCGTGCATACCTCCGCTTGGCATGCCGCCCATGCCGGGCATCATGGACTGCCGTTCTTCTGTCGGGGCAGCAACATAGATGATATCTCCTTCTTTTAGACCCGCTGTGATTTCCACATAGTTATCATTGCTAAGGCCGATCTCGACAGAAACGGTTTTGTAGCCTTCCGGAGCGGTGTCGTTTTCGTCGGTTTTCTCACCTTTGGCATAGACGGTGTTACCGCGGTTGACAGCGCTGGAGGGAATGACCAAGATGTTTTCTGCCTTCTCCACGGTAATAGATGCTTCAATATTCATGCCGGGTAATAGGTTTTCATCAAAATCGTTGATCCGGACCTTGACCGGATAGGTGGTAACACCATTGGTGCCGACCGTTCCGGTAATGCTGACGTTTTCTACAATACCGGTATAGGTTTTGCCTTTTACTGCGTCGGCGGTAATAGAAACCTCCTGTCCTATTTTTAGTTTTTTAACATCCAGTTCATCCACATCTAATTGGAAACAAAGACTGCTCATATCATAAATGATGGCTAATACGTTGGAATTTCCCGAAGCGGAAGAGGAATTGCCGCCGCTTTCGATAGTCTCGCCGGCTTTTTTGTTTTTGGTCACCACAGTGCCTTCAATAGGGGCGGTAATGGTATAGTCCTCTAACTGCTTTAAAATTTTGTCTCGGGAAAGTTGAGATTCCTGCAAAGAAAACCTTGCATTGGTCAGTTGGGAGTCTGCTGAATCGGAACTGATGGTGGCAACAATGCTACCGGCCTGAACGGAATCGCCGCTGTGGATATTGACCGAGGAGAGGGTGCCGGAAGTTTTGGCGAGAATGGTGGTGGAATCTACCGGTTCAAAAGTTCCTACATCATTACAGGCAATATCTCCAATCATGGCGGTTGCAGAATCTCCGGAAGTAAGAGCCCCGGGGTTATCTGTTAAAATGGTGACATAGCGCACCCGCGTATAGCCATTTAGTGCTTCGCCGGCATTGCTGACAGCAGTTACGGTGCCTTGGAGTTGGCTGCCGGTCCCGACCAGCGTCAAAACAGCATTCATCCCGGGAGAAATTCCTGCGGCTTCGCTTTCGTTGAAGGGGATTCGGATTTCCATTTGGGAATCGCTGATAACATCTGCAATTTTGGTTCCGTTGTTGACAAAATCTCCTTTTTTTACATAGACAGCAGAGATTCTTCCGGACAGAGAGGAGCGGATGGAAAGATCGGCCATGGTATCTAAAGCGTCTTGATAGTTTTGTTCTGCTTTTTGAATCGAAATATCAGAACTGGAAAGGGTATTTTCCATGGTCTCTGCATCAATTTTATACATCATTTGCCCCTTGGTTACAATGTCACCCTCTTCAAAGGGAGCCTCTAAAATTTCACCGGTAACCAGAGAGGTAATGGAATACTCTGCATTGGGTTCAATCACGGAACTGCCGGTAACCGAAGAGGAGAGGTCTTGGCGGGTTACTGTGACTTCGTTAAAATTCACAGAGAGATTGTCCTTGCCTTTATGTAAGGTTTTAATCAAAAAGAAAAGAGAAAGAATCAGGAGAAAAAGAATCAAGAGTGACCATATCTTATGTTTCCTTATAAAACCTTTCATGGCGGGGAATCCCTTCTTTCCCCAGGAGAAAAGTTTTTTTGTTGCCTTGCCGGTCGAAGAATAAGCAAGGGAAAAGATGTTTTTTGCCTGATGCATAGTTCTGTCTCCTCTATATCAAAATTATAAAAATATCACAATTATATATTATCAAGGAAATATTAAAATAGCATGAAGAAATTGTAAATTTTTCAGGATGGGCAAAAAAAATTACGAGGTTTTCTCCTCGATGGGGAAACGGGTATTTAAAACCATGATTCTGGTTTGAAATCAATCTTGGACCAATGGGGAAATAAACAAAAAGCAAGGAGAAACCAAGAAGAAAAGTTAACAAAATAAGAAAAGATGAAAAAAACTCTTGCAAAAGTTGGTAAATGCAGATATAATTTAAAGGAGGAAAACGAAATTATTATTTACACGAGGAGGAACAGTATGAACGAACAAATGGCAGCGGGAACAGGTGGTTTTGCGCCCATTATCATGATGGTGATCATGTTGGCGGTATTTTACTTTATCCTGATTCGTCCCCAGAAGAAAAAGGAAAAGAAATTAAGAGAGATGCTGGCCGGATTGCGTGTTGGTGATGAAGTGGCATCTATTGGCGGAATTCACGGTAAGATTACCCGGATTAAGGATGATATTTTTGTCTTGGAAACCGGTGTTGGCACGACGAAGTCCTTTATTTCTATTGACCGTAGTGCGATTAGTCGTTTGATTAAAGAAGGTGCGGGCAAAGAAAGTGATGTTGCACCTTTGCCGGAGGAAACAGAAACCGCATCTGAGGAGTAGTTTTTAGACGGCTGTCATATCTTGCAGTTTCCCTGCATATAGTGAATGCAGAAGAAGAATATGGAGGGGAATGTTATGGCAAAGGATGGGGCCGGCGGTAGCAGGACTTTTGATGCGGTCTTTGCAGTAAAAAATACAGGAATTAGTTTTTTAGCGACCGGAATATTGCTGTTTTTAGGTGCGATTGCTGCTACTTATTTTGCGGTTTCGGATATGGTTGTGGAGTTATTGGTAATAATCATAACCGGAATTTGTGTGTTGTGGTGCGGTTTTCGTGCCGGGCGGCACACGGGCCGACAGGGACTGCTGCGTGGTGCATTGGCCGGGTTGATTTATCTTGGGGTATTGTATCTGGCGGGGTCTTTGGTAACCAGAGAAATATCCTTCCAGACAACCACGGCGCTATCCATGGTAATCGGTGTTGGCTGCGGTGCCATCGGCGGTATGATGGGCGTGAATGTAAAAACAAAAAGAAAACGAAGAAATTAAGAGGAGAGAAAACCATGAAGAGAATTAAAACCTTAAACGAAGCAACCTTGAAGAAGAGTGCCGCAAAAGGCGGTTGCGGTGAGTGTCAAACCTCGTGTCAGTCTGCGTGCAAGACTTCTTGTACAGTTGCAAACCAGAAGTGCGAGAGAGCATAAGCTGCGAAACACAGAAGGAAAAGCCGGACGTCCGCAGTGGACGTCCGCTTTTTGTGTTGAAGCCCTGAAAATTAGAGAAACAGAAAGAGGATACCCATGGTTCATGTATTTCATATCAAAGATCAATATTTGGCATTGGATGTTAATAGTGGTTGTGTTCATGTATTGGACAAACTTTGCTACGAGGTGCTAGATTATTTATGCGAGATAGAAAAAACTCCGGGCGAAGTAAATCTTGACGAAATTTTAAGTAAATTTCGGGAATACCCTGATGCCGATGTAAAAGAGGCGTGGTCCGATATCCAAGAACTCTATGAGGCCGGCCAACTGTTTTCGGCAGATGATTATCTTGATATTGCCGTCAATATGAAGCGGAATTCGCCGGTAAAGGCCATCTGTCTTCATGTTGCCCACGACTGTAATCTCCGTTGCGCCTATTGCTTTGCCGACGAGGGGGCTTATCATAGACGGCGTGAATTGATGAGTGTGGAAACCGGGAAACGTGCCATGGATTTTTTGATTCAGAATTCCGGAAAGCGTCGAAATTTGGAAGTTGACTTTTTCGGCGGCGAGCCTTTGATGAATTTTGGAATGGTCAAAGAGGTCGTGGCATATGCCAGAGAGCAGGAAAAAATACATAATAAAAAGTTCCGGTTTACCATTACCACCAACGGTGTTCTCCTCAATGATGATAACATGGCGTTCATCAATCAAGAGATGTCCAATGTGGTTTTAAGTCTGGACGGCAGGAAGGAAACCAACGATCGGGTGCGTTGCCGCATAGATGGAAGCGGGTCTTATGACGGGATTGTGCCTAAGTTGCTGCGGGTAGCTGAAAGCAGAAACCAGGACAATTACTATGTGCGCGGCACCTTTACCCGATATAATCTGGATTTTGCTAAGGATGTTTTGCATTTAGCAGATTTGGGATTTAAACAGACCTCGGTAGAGCCGGTGGTTAGTGCGCCGGAGGAACCTTATGCCCTTCAGGAAGAGGATTTGCCCCAGATTTATGCCGAATATGAATCTCTGGTGGAGGAGTACCTCAACCGCAAGAAAGAAGGAAAGGGATTTCAGTTCTTCCACTTTATGATTGATTTGGATCAAGGTCCTTGTGTGATTAAACGGCTCTCCGGTTGCGGTGCCGGTTGTGAATATCTGGCGATTGCACCCAATGGAGATATTTACCCCTGTCATCAGTTTGTGGGAACCGAGGAATATCGGATGGGGAATCTCAATGACGGGCTGTTAAATCAGGATATTCGCAGTATTTTTGAAAACTGCAATGTTTATACCAAGGAAGATTGCAAGAACTGTTTTGCGAAGTTCTATTGCAGCGGCGGCTGTATGGCCAACGCCTGTCTTTTAAACGG
>JAZRPL010000129.1:0-18806 GCA_045649245.1 Ructibacterium sp. | reverse complement strand
TCCGGTGCTATTGAGCAGGATGCAGATGTGGTTATGTTTTTGCATCGGGATGGGTATTATCACGAGGATGCAGAAGAACCCAATAAAGCAAAGTGTAATTTTGCAAAGCATAGAAACGGCGAGGTAGGATACGAATATCTGACATGGATTGGCGAATATACCATGTTTACAGACTGGAGCGGCGATCATGCAATGTAAAACGATGCAGGTTTTGGATAAGGTAAGGAAGACTGTTTCGCGGCATAATATGCTAAAGGCCGGGGATACGGTATTGGTCGGTGTTTCCGGCGGTGCGGATTCCGTCTGCCTTCTTCATATTCTGAAAAGACTTTGCAAGGAACTGGGAATTGATCTGGTGGCGGCCCATGTGCATCATGGCATTCGTGGAGAAGAAGCCGAACTGGATGCAGCGTTTGTCCGCAAAATTTGTGTTGACTGGAAGATTCCCTTTCGATTAGAAAAAGTATCCGTACCGGAACTTGCCCAAAGAGAACATCTTTCCTTGGAAACAGCGGGACGGTTGGCACGGTATCGGTGCTTCCATGAGATTTGCTGTCGGGAAAAGATAGATAGAATCGCTACGGCCCATAATCGGGATGATCAGTCCGAAACCCTTTTGATGCGGATCTTGCGAGGAACCGGAATCGATGGCCTTGCAGGAATTCGGCCTGTTCGGGAAGATGGTGTGATTCGCCCTCTTTTAGAGGTGTCTAGGGAGGAGATTGAGGGATACTGCGCAGAGAATCAATTAGAGTACCGAAACGACAGTACCAATGCCGAGAATGACTATACGCGCAATCGAATCCGGAATTATTTGCTTCCCATTTTGAAGAAAGAGTTTAATCCACAAATTGGAGAGGCACTTTCCCGTCTTTCACAGAACATGGAAGAAGATGGAGTTTTTCTAAACGATTATACACGGCGATTATATCGGAGAATCAATAGTCCGTTGCCTAGACGGAGACCTGTAGTCTTGGATATAGAATCCCTTAAACTGGTAGCACCTTCTATTCGCATAAGATTGTTGCGTTTGGCGGCTGAGGATGCCATGGGCAAAGGGTATAGGGCGGATTACAGCCATTGGAACTTAGTGTCAGAACTTTTGGATAAGAATACCGGCACAGCCGTTATGCTTCCTGATGGACTGACAGTAACGGTGCAATATGGGTGGCTGGCATTTGAAACCCCAAAGGAACAAGAGGAACGCACAAAGGCGGATGCCTCGGTTTGTTATACTGTAGAACCGGGTGGTGTTTATACCACAGAATGGGGAACAGTATCCTTGGCGTTGTGTGATTCTAAACAGCCAAGACTCCCTAACCAGATGTTGATTTCTTATGACAAATTGGAGGGGCAGCCTTTAGAGTTGCGGACACGTCGAGCGGGAGACCGGATTGCGGTCTTTCAGGATGGCAGAGAGAAAAAATTAAAAGATTTCTTGATAGATAAGAAAATTCCCAGACAAGAGAGGGAACGGCTTTTGTTGCTTTGCAGCGGAAATCAGGTGATTGCGGTCATAGGATACCGAGTGGCAGAGCCGTATAAAGCAGATGCAAATACCAAAAGGGAGTTGAGGGTTACCTATGGCAAAGAAGATGAGAGTCGGTAAGGTTATGCTGACGGCGGAACAGATTGGGACAAGAATTTTGGAACTTGCACAGCAGATAAATCGGGATTGTCCGGAAGGAGAACTGATTGTCGTTGGCATTTTAAAGGGTTCCTTTGTTTTTATGAGTGATCTGGTACGACGGTTAAGCGGAGATATCAAGGTGTATTTCATGCAGGTTTCCAGTTATGGTTCCGGCACTGAGAGCACCGGCGTTTTACATATTAAAAAGGATATTGATATAGACATTTCCGGGAAAAATATACTGGTCGTAGAGGATATTGTGGATTCCGGCAATACCATGGTTCAGTTGTCTTCCATATTGCAAGAGCGAAATCCGGCCTCGGTAAGGGTTTGTACCTTGCTGGACAAACCGGAACGTCGAAAGGTAGCGTTTACATCGGATTATACCGGTTTTGAGATTCCGGATAGATTTATTGTGGGATATGGTTTGGATTGCGATGAGCAATTCCGACATCTTCCTTATATTGCAGAAGTGGAGATTTATGAGGAAGCATAATAAGGAGAGCGCAGATGGGAGGTCCGGATATGAGGACGTGGCAAGGGTATTGTAAAGATGTGCTGGAGTATACCGTGCCCTATATCCGCCGTGGGGAAGCGATGGCGAAAAAGGCGAAAAAGCGTATGGAAAAGGGCCAATGCAAAGTGAAGCGGCGGATACGATTTTTAAAAATCAAGCAGGCCGTGGAACTCACAGGGAATTTGGTTTTGTTGATAGCGGCAGCAATGTCGTTGTTTTCGGTGATTCGTTCCCAATTTTTTCAATCAAAGGACTAAATGTTTAATGTAAATGAAGGAGATGTAGAAATGCAGGGGATTGAGAAAAAATTTTCAGATAAGGTAAAGCATTTAGAGGCGTCCGCCATTCGTGAGATTTTTAAACTTTTGGCAAAACCCGGAATTATTTCCTTTGCCGGCGGTGCACCCGATCCTACCTTGTTTCCCAGAGAGGAATTGGCAGAGATCGCAGCGGATGTATTGCGTAATCAGGGCAATGTGGCACTTCAATATGGGGTGACGGAAGGATATGCCCCGTTGCGGGACTGGGTTATTAACCGTTTGACAAAGCAGGGTGTAATTAGTGACCGGGATGAGACCATTGTGGTCAGCGGTGGTCAGCAAGGCATTGATCTTGCAGCAAAATCGTTGCTCAATCCCGGCGATGGCGTGCTGTGTGAGGAACCAAGTTTTATTGGAGGACTCAATTCGTTTCGTGTGAATAATGCCGAGATTTACGGTGTTCCTGTAGAGGAAGATGGATTGGATCTTATTCGGTTAGAGGAAGTGCTTAAGGCCCACTCTAATATTAAGATTTTATACACCATTGCCACTTTCCAAAACCCGTCCGGGATTACCATGTCCCTTGAGAAAAGGAAAAAACTACTGGAGTTAGCCGAAACCTATGACTTCATGATTTTTGAGGATAATCCCTATGGTGAGTTACGGTTTTCCGGTGAGGATATTCCTACGATCAAGTCCATGGACCAAAATGGAAGAGTGGTCTACTTTGGTTCGTTCTCTAAAATTTTGTCTCCCGGTTTGCGTCTTGGCTTTGTTAGTTGCGATCCGGCTTTGATGGAACGCATGATTATCTGTAAACAGGTGGAGGATGTTCATACCAATGTGTTATCGCAAATGATTGCCTATGAATTTGTGACACGATATGATATCGATGCCCATATTACAAAACTGCGGCAGACGTACGGAAGAAAGTGTCAATTGATGATGGATTGCATGGATCAGTATTTTCCGGCTTCTGTGACCCATACCTGTCCGCAGGGCGGATTATTTCTGTTTTGTACCATGCCAAAGCAGTACGATAGCAAGAAGGTCATGCAAAAGGCATTGGAGAAGGGTGTGGCCTTTGTGCCGGGGGCAACTACCATGGTGGACGATAAGGCAAGTTACAGCACCTTCCGTATGAATTATTCTACTGCATCCGAAGAGGAGATTCAGAAAGGAATCAAACTTTTAGGTGAGGTATTAAAGGAAGTAATAGGTGAGTGAAATGAGTGAAAAAAAGAGAATTTTAAGCGGGATTCAACCATCCGGCGCTTTGACGCTTGGAAACTATGTGGGTGCACTTCGAAACTGGGTGGAATTGCAGAAAACCCAAGAATACGAGTGTTATTTTATGTTGGCAGACCTACATACCATTACGGTACGGCAGAGTCCTAAAGATTTTCGGAAAAATGCCATGGATTTGTTGGCATTATTTCTTGCCTGTGGACTGGATCCGGAGCAAAGCCCTGTTTTCTTTCAGTCCCACGTTCCGGCGCATGCCCAACTTTCCTGGGTACTTACCTGTAATACTTATATGGGCGAGTTGTCTCGTATGACGCAATTTAAGGATAAATCCAGAAAACATGAGAATAACATTAATGCAGGACTTTTTACCTATCCTTCTTTAATGGCTGCAGATATACTCCTCTATCAGGCGGATTTAGTGCCGGTAGGGGAAGATCAGAAGCAGCATTTGGAATTGACACGGGATTTGGCTAATCGGTTCAATCATGCATATAGTGATACCTTTAAGGTGCCGGAGGGATATATTCCCAAAGTGGGTGCTAGGATTATGAGTTTACAAGATCCGAGCCAAAAAATGTCCAAGTCCGATCCCAATGAAAATGGATATATCTTGATGCTAGATCCCATAGATGCCGTGGTGCGAAAGATTAAGCGGGCAGTTACCGATTCCGGATCAGAGGTAAGACGGGGAGAAAATAAAGCGGGCATCGAAAATCTTATGAGTATTTATTCTGCCGTAACCGGGAAGACCATGGATGAGATTGAGAAGGATTTTGACGGCAAAGGATACGGTGATTTTAAAACTGCCGTTGCAGAGGCCGTTGCAGAAACCCTAAGCCCCATTCAAGCAAAGTATCAGGATTTGATGAAGAACAAAGATTATTTAGAGCAGGTATATCGGCATGGTGCAGAAATTGCCGGGCGTACAGCGATGAAGACGTTGTCTAAAGTATATCGGAAGGTAGGATTCATCCAGCCGTAATGGTGAAAAGAGGAGGAAGACAGTATGGTTTTTGATAATAATCTCTATGTGTTTTTAGCACTGTTGGTGGCGTTTTTGATTTCCTTTGCGGCGACGCCAATGGTCATGTCTCTTGCCTATAAACTCAATGCGCTGGATATTCCCAAGGATGAACGGCGGGTGCATAAAAAACCAATTCCCCTCATTGGTGGTCTGGCGATTTTTTATGGTTTTATTGTCAGCGTTCTTTGTTTTGCAATGATTGATGAGGAAACCACAGGAATTCTAATCGGTTCGGTCATTATGGTAACCGTGGGTGTCATTGATGATATGACAGATATGAAGGCCATCATTAAACTCCTTTGTCAGATTATTGCTGCGGCTATCGTGGTTTATTCCGGTGTGCGGATTGCGCATTTTGCCAATCCTTTCGCCGGCTGGTTTGGAGGCCCTCCTTATATAGTGCTAAATTATTGGGTATCGGTTGCGGTCACCATTATCTGGATTGTTGGTGTTTGTAATGCCGTTAATTTGATTGATGGTTTGGATGGTTTGGCGGTAGGCGTGTCTTCCATTGCATCCATGTCCTTTCTGGCTATGACTTTAATTAGCAATAATCCTAATGTGGCAATTCTTACGGCAGCGATTGCAGGCGCCGGATTTGGATTTTTGCCTTACAACTTCAATCCGGCCAGAATCTTTATGGGAGATACAGGAGCCTTGTTTTTAGGGTTTATTCTAGCGTGTATCTCGGTGCAGGGATTTTTGAAATTATCGGCGATTATTTCCTTTGCCATCCCCCTTCTGGTTTTGGGATTGCCCCTTTTTGATACGTTATTTGCAATTATCCGTCGGGTTTTAACCGGACGATCTCCCATGTCGCCGGATCGGGAACATTTGCATCATCGCCTTTTGGATATGGGCTTTTCCCAACGGAAGACGGTGGCTATTCTCTATACTATGACAGCCGTATTGTGCTTGACTGCAGTTGTGATTTCCATTAAGGGATATCTGCGGGGGCTTTTACTGATTTTAGCGGTGCTGCTCATCGTTTTGGTTTCCCTGCGATTGATGGGAGAATCGAAAAATTTGTTGAGCCATGGCAATGCATCGGAATTGGAGGAAAAGTGCGATGAGCAAGATTAAGGTAATGAGTGTATTCGGAACTCGGCCCGAGGCAATAAAAATGGCGCCGCTGGTTAAGGAATTGGAAAAACATACGGATGCCATAGAATCCATTGTTTGTGTGACGGCCCAACATCGGCAGATGTTAGATCAGGTATTGGAAATTTTTGATATTCAGCCGGATTATGATTTAAATATCATGAAGAATCGTCAAACTCTGGTAGAAATCGTAAGCCATTCTTTAGAGGGACTGGACCGGATCATGAAAGAAGCAAAACCGGATATCGTTTTGGTACACGGGGATACTTCTACCACCTTTGTAGGAAGCCTTGCTGCCTTTTATAATCAAATTACAGTAGGACACGTAGAGGCGGGACTTCGAACCTTTGATAAATATTCGCCCTTTCCGGAGGAGGTTAATCGCCGAATGACGGGAATCGTTGCGGATATGCATTTTGCACCAACAGAGAGAAACCGGCAAAATCTTCTAAAAGAAAATGTTAAACCGGAGGACATCTTTATTACCGGAAACACCGTGATTGACGCATTGAACACCACGGTGCGGGAGGATTACCTGTTTCGGGATGAGGTGCTTCGCACCATGCATTGGGACAGCAAACGAGTCATTGTGATGACAGCCCATCGCCGTGAGAATTTAGGGCAGCCGCTGCGGAATATCTGCAGTGCGGTAAGGGAATTGGTGATGGAGTTTCCGGACATCGAGGTGGTTTATCCGGTGCACATGAACCCGGCAGTGCGGGAAGTTGCCTATGAGATTTTAGGAGATTTAGAGCAGGTTAAACTCATTGAGCCGGTGAATGCAGATGAACTGCACAATGCCATCAAGCGTGGCTATATGGTCATGACAGATTCCGGGGGACTTCAGGAGGAGGCGCCTTCCTTAGGGAAACCGGTTCTAGTGCTTCGAAATGAAACGGAACGTCCGGAGGCTGTCGAGGCTGGAACTGTAAAAATTGCCGGTGTAGAAAAAGAGAATATTCTTAGAATGGCCAGAGAGTTGCTCAACGACAAAGAGGTGTACCGTGCCATGGCAAAAGCGGTCAACCCCTATGGCGACGGGCAGGCATCTGGGCGTATTGTGGCGGCAATTCTGGAACGTTTTAAACATTAAAAAGATGGATAGAATAATAATAGGAGGATGGCCCATGGATATTACCTTATTGTATGATTTGTCGTACGGAGTTTATGTGATTGGAACGTTAGACGGAAATCGTCCGGTAGGTTGTTTGGCAAATGCAGCCATGCAGATTACTGCAGAGCCGATGACATTAGCGGTTTCGCTGAATAAGGAAAATTATACAGAGGATGCGGTACGGAAAAGTGGATACTTTACGTTATCTATTCTCTCGGAGGAGACCTCACAGGAAACCATCGGAATGTTTGGATTTCAATCTTCTAGGGATACCAATAAATTTGAGGGCATGGATTGGAAAAAGGTCGGAGAAGCCGGACTTCCGGTGTTAAATGACCAAAGTTGTTCCTGGATTCTCTGCCGTGTTATCAAGGAAATTGACGTGTTGACCCATACTATTTTTATTGGAGAAATTGTAGACATGGACCGTTTTGACCGTAAGCCGCCCATGACTTATGCCTATTATCATCAGGTCAAGAAGGGAAAAACCGCCAAGAATGCACCTACCTATCTTGGCGATGCAGAAGCGATCGTGTCAGAGCCTACCGAAGATGATAAGAAGTATGTTTGCCGGATTTGCGGATATGTCTTTGAAGGAACCGACCAAGAGTTTGCTACATTGCCGGAGGATTGGGTTTGTCCCCTCTGTAAGGCACCCAAGAGCCAGTTTGTAAAAGAATAACGGAGGGATTTTCCATGAAACCACGAATTTTGCTATATCGGGTCAAGCCGGAAAAAGCAAAGCAAATTTGCCAAGCCGTTTTGCCTATGGGAATTCAGGTTCGTACGGTTTTGGAGGATGAACTTTCGAAAACGGTAGAAACCCTGGCAACAGAGCCGTTGCAGACGGCGGCTGTTTTAGAAGGTGGATGCGAGGATCGGGGAGAAGTTCTGGTTATGTGTGGATTTTCTAAATTGCAGTTTGACCTTTTTATGGGTTTGTTTCAGCGTAAAAAACTCAGTGCGATTCCGGTTAAGGCCATGATGACAGAACATAATAAAGTCTGGCCCTTTCAAAAACTGGTAGAGGAAGTTTGGGAGGAACATCAGCAGATGACACAGGGAAACCGATAAAACCATACCGAAGTAAAAAAATAAAATCCATTCCTTCGAATGGATTTTATTTTTTTTCTAATTGGTAACCAATACCGGGGACATTGGTGATATATTCTTTTTCGCCGGGGTGGAGGGAAAATTTTTTCCGGATATTTGCCATATTAACCTGAAGTTTTTTTCTGCTTCCGAAATCGTTATATCCCCATACCGATTTGCAAATAAAGGAATAGGTAAGCACCTTATCGCAATGTTTGGAAAGTAAAGCGATGATATTATATTCTGTCTGCGTCAGTTTTACCACGCGTTGGTAAATAGAGACTTTCCTTGCATCATAATCAATGAAAAATGATCCTGTTTGAAAGGTTCCTTCCGGAGAATTTGCCCCTTCAAGCAGATATCTGGTGCTGCGTAGTGCAGCGCGAATGCGGGCTAGAAGTTCCAGTTTGCCAAAGGGTTTGGACACATAGTCATTAGCCCCTGCATCCAGTGCCTTAACAATGCTTTCTTCAGAGGTTCTGGAAGAAACAATAATGATAGGGGTTAAAGAGGTTTTGCGAATTTCTTTAAGCAGTACCATGCCGTCCGTATCGGAAAGGCCCAAACCAAGCAAAATTAAGTTGGGACAGTGGGAGGAAAAAAGAAGCAATCCGGTTTTGCAGGATCCGGCGGAGATCACTTGATAGCCACTGGATTCTAATAAAGCACTTAGGGCTGATTGGGATTTTTTCTCATTTTCCACTACAAGGATTTTATATTTATTATTATTCATGCCATCTGCCTCCTGAGGCAATCAGAAAAATAGGACGGCAGGATAGATTGTCCCCGCCGCCCTGTTTCGTTATTGATTGTCTTCGGGTTTTTCTTTGAAGATTCGATTTAAAACTTTGATGAAAATTAAAATTACAAAAAGTACAATAAAGATTCCGAGCATCCCATTTCCAATGATGGGAAGAACATTCATGAGTGCGTTGATATTCATTTTTTCTCCTCCTTCATTTTTTATCAGGGTTACAGAATGGCTGAAACAAGGCTGATAATCAGGCCGCCGGCGATAACCGAACCAATCTGTCCTGCAACATTGGCACTGATGGCGTGCATGAGCAGGAAGTTCTGGTTATCCTCTGCCAGTCCCATTTTGTTAATAACCCGTGCCGACATAGGAAAGGCAGAAATGCCGGCTGCGCCCACCATGGGGTTGATTTTCTTCTTGCTAAAGAGATTTAAGAACTTTGCAAAGAGAACGCCGCCAACGGTATCGAAAACAAAGGCGACAAGGCCAAGCCCCATAATCATTAAAGTTTGCAAGGTTAAGAAGTTTTCTGCTTGCATTTTGGTGGCAACCGTAATACCAAGGAACAGGGTAATCAGGTTGGCAAGTTCCTTTTGTGCGCTTTCTGAGAGAGCACGTAAAACGCCACATTCACGAATCAGGTTACCAAACATCAGGAAACCCACCAGTGCAACGCTACGGGGAGCAACCAGTCCTGCAATGACCGTGATACAAATGGGGAACAGAATCTTAGTGGTTTTGGATACTTGGTCCGGACTATAAGGCATCCGGATGAGCCGTTCTTTACGAGTGGTAATCATACGAATAACCGGAGGTTGTACAATGGGGACCAAAGCCATATACGAATAAGCGGCAACCATGATAGGACCAAGATAGTTGGATTCAAAGAAGTTTGCCACAAAAATGGAGGTAGGTCCGTCGGCCGCACCGATGATGGCGATAGAGGCCGCATCCTTTAACTCAAAACCAAAGAGAGAAGCCATACCCAGGGTAAAGAAGATACCAAACTGTGCCGCTGCTCCAAACAGAAGCATTTTTGGATTGGATAACAGGGGGGTAAAGTCAATCATAGCCCCGATTCCCACAAATAACAAAAGAGGGAATAATTCATTGGCAAGACCGGCATCGAACAAGACGCTCAAAGCCCCGATTTCGGTCACCCCGTCAATAACCTGGGTTACTGCACCGGAGAAAGGCAGGTTTACCAAAATTGCTCCAAATCCCATGGGCAAGAGCAAAGAAGGTTCCATTTCCTTCCGAATGGCAAGATAAATCAAAAGTCCGCCGATGACCCACATGACGATCTGCTGCCATTGCAAATAGAGAAGATTTTCAAACAATGCTTTCATAAAATAACCTTTGCCTTTCTTCCCGCAGGGCTGTCTTTCCGGTATGCCGCGGGACTGCATATCGCGTATGGGAGGATCATGTTGTCAATGGGATTTTATACAAATAAAAAACTTTTATGACTTGCCTCCGCATGCCATAAAAGTCTGGTCGTTTATAGTATAAGCGGATTGTAACAATCGAATTGACGCCAATACAACAGCCATTGCTGCCGACTACTCCCTTTTATTCGTTTTTTTCGCAAAAACGGACATAGAATAACAAGCGATATTATAACAAAAAATCCAAAGACTGTCAAGGAAAAAATTATAATGAAAGGAAGGGCTTTCCGCATAAATGCCAAGTCCCCACGGGGACTTGGCATTTGTGCGGAAAGGTTTTATAGAATTGTCATAGATAGGGGCGGATATCAAGGGTTAGTTGATGCTCCAGGTCGATTAACTTTTTGGCAATATCCTTTGCAGTTTCATCTGCTGCCTTGTATTTGTTTAAATAGCGATTTAAGGATTTGACCCCCATATTGCATCCGTCGGTAATCAAATCGGCTACGGTGTGGTCGCTGTCGTTCATGGAAAGCATTACGTTCGTTTTCATCCAAGACATCCCTTTGGCCATGGGATTGGGTTCTTTTCCTTCGGTATCATATTGGTTTAACAGTTGATGTGTGTCGCTGCCAAGATGTTGATGGGCTTCTTTGTTTTCGGTAAGAATTTTCCGAAATTCTCCGCTTTCTACATTGTCAAGAACTTCCTCGATGGAGGTAACCCCCATCTTGATGCCGGCGTTACATTCTTTTAAAAGTTCGATGGTATCGTTATTTGTCATCATATCCCTCCTTTTTAGTAGTTTTTTCAATTGAGATTTTTTTATACTATCATGGGGGACTTTTTTTGTGTGTAATACGGCTGAAAAGAAGTTTCTTTACTGAATCTTTACCGCTGTCGTGGTATAATAGAAAAGAATGAAATTTTTGGATTCATTTGAAAAGTATCTTGATAGACTGAGAGTGGGTGAGAGGATCTGTGAATGCAAAAAATACGAGGATTTTTCAAGGATTTTTATGGATTTTAGAAGGAATCATTGTAGGTTTTGGTGCGATTATGCCTGGACTTAGCGGAGGGACTCTTTGCGTTTCTTTTGGCATGTATCATCCATTTATTGCGGTTTTGTCAAAACCAAGAACCAATTTGCGAAAATATGGGAAAATGCTTTTCCTTTTTCTTGTGGGGGTTATGGGCGGTTTTGTTGGACTGTCCGGTCTTGCGGCTTGGTTGATGGAAAAAAACAGTAGTGCCGTAGCTTGTGCATTTATCGGATTTATTCTTGGTACTTTTCCGGAACTTTGGCATGATGCAGGTGAGCAGGGGAGAACAAAGTGTTCCTTTTTCTCTGTGTTAGTGGGATTTGTGATTATGCTGGTGCTTCTTAGGATGTTTCAAGTACAGCAAGCGGTGGAAGTGCGGGCAAATGTGTTGGGATACTTGTTTTGCGGCGTGCTTTGGGGACTTAGTTTTATAGTTCCGGGGTTGAGTTCTTCTACATTGCTGATCTTTTTTGGGCTATATCAGCCCATGTTAGATGGTATTTCCCGCATTGATATAGCGGTTCTCTTGCCGCTGGCGGTGGGAATGGCTGCCTGTGTGTTACTCTTGTCAAGAGTTATGAATATTGCTTTTCAAAAGTGGTATTCCCTGATTTCCCATGCTATCATTGGTATGGTGGCGGCAACAACTTTGATGATTTTCCCTGCGTGGAGTCAACTTAGTGGAAATTGGATGATTTATCTTGTTTATATCCTAGGCGGCGCGATACTTTCTTATCTGCTGACACGCCTTTGTGATAAATTGAAAAGCAGAAAGTAGGAGTAAAAGAAACTATGGTTTGCGGAAGGCAGAATAGGAAAAGTACAGTTTCATGGATTCTTTTAATATTCTTGATATTCTTCCTGATGTGTCCAAAGGGGATGACGGTCCAGGGAGAAAAAAGGGCATTTCCTTATAGCGAGAATGCCTTTTTTGCGTGTCTGCAAGCAGGTGTTGAATCCTCTCGTATGGGGCGAGATACAGAACGGCAGTTATTACAAAATGAAAAAAGTCAGATTCACAGATGGATTCCTTTTTGCGCAACAAATACATATTATACGTCGATGAAAATGCGTGTAGAAGCCATAGAACCCTGCTTGTTGGCGGGAGTCAGTCTTCTTTTGACGATTATCATATATATCTTTAGTATGGATGGGAAAAAATGAGGAGAAGATGATTCCTCGAAAACAATAAATATAGAAAACGATAAAATTAAGATAAAGGAGAATTTCTATGAACAAAAGAATGAATAGAGGCGTCTTCTGGATTGTCTTTCTTCTCATTGCTTGTATTACTTATGTATCTATTTTTGGTGTAACGATTGGTTCTTTGGATATTCCGGCTGCAAATGAGATGCGGTTTGGTATTGATATTCGGGGTGGGGTAGAAGCAACCTATTTCCCCAAAGATTATGATGGTGTTCCTACGGCAGATGAACTTAATGCGGCGCGTGCCATCATCGAGCAGCGTTGTGATGCGAAGAATATTTCGGATCGTGAGATTACCGTGAATCAGGAAAATGGATCTATTTTGGTTCGGTTCCCCTGGAAATCTGATGAAACCGAATTTAATCCTGAGACTGCCATTGCGGAATTGGGCGAAACCGCCCTGCTCACCTTTAGAGATCCACAGGGGAATATCCTGCTGGAAGGTAAAAATGTAAAATCTGCTACACCGCAGTTGGATCCTAACACCAATAAAACGGTGGTTTCTCTAGAGTTTGACAGTGAGGGTGCAGAATTATTTGCAAATGCCACCGGGAGTTTGGTGGGAAGCAATATGGCCATCTATATGGATGATATGATGATCTCCAATCCTATGGTACAAGAGAGGATTGCTGGCGGTAATGCGCAGATTACCGGTATAGAAAATGCGGAAGTTGCCATGGATTTGGCAGCAAAAATCAACTCGGGTGCATTGCCTTTCTCTCTGGAATCTAAAAACTATAATGCCATCAGTCCCAGTATGGGAAATGGTGCGCTCAATGTCATGGTTCAAGCTGGTATTCTGGCCTTTATCTTGATTTGTTTGTTTATGCTGCTTTACTATAGACTGCCCGGTTTTGTTGCGATTTTTGCATTGACATTGCAGGTGGCAGGACAGTTGCTGGCATTGTCGATTCCCCAGTTTACCTTGACTTTGCCCGGTATTGCGGCAGTAATTTTGTCTATTGGTATGGGCGTGGATGCCAATATCATTACGGCAGAACGTATCAAAGAGGAAATTGCAGATGGAAAATCTGTTCGTGCAGCCATTGATGCCGGTTATCATAAGGCTTTCTCCTCGGTATTTGACGGTAACATTACCGTAATTATCGTTGCAGCGATTCTGATGATTTTCGGTTCCGGAACCATGCTTTCCTTCGGTTACTCCCTCTTAACCGGTGTTATTTTGAACTTTGTCTGCGGCGTTTTGGCTTCCAAACTGATGACCAAGTCGTTAAGCCAATATAAAGCGTTTAGAAAACCCTGGTTGTACGGCAACGGGAAAAAGCGGAAGAAAATTCTTCACTTCTTTAAAAACAGAGTAAAGTTCTATATTATTTCACTGGCGATTATTGCCTTGGGTGTTGTATGCATCTTTGTCAACGGAGTACAGTTAGATATTCAATTTAAAGGCGGAGCAATTTTGACCTATTCTTATACAGATGAGGTTGATCTGGCGAAGGTTGAGGCTATTACGGAAGAAACACTGGGAAGAGAATGTGACGAGGTTCAGACCAAATCGGATCTTGCCACTTCTACCACCAAGTTTGTGTTAAACTTGGCCGGTAAGGAAGGATTGGCTTCCCAGGATCAAGAGAAATTGACGGCGGCCTTGCAGGAGAATTTCCCGGAGAACCAGGTTGCCCTCTCTGATGTTACGGTAGTAGAGCCGTTTATTGGAAGAGATTTTGCGATTGACAGTCTTAAGGCAATTTTGATTGCTGCAATCTTGATTATCTTATATGTATGGTACAGTTTCCGAAAAGTTTCCGGACTTGCTGCCGGTGTGACCGGAATTATCGCTTTGGTGCATGATGTGGCGTTGGTATTCATTACCTTTATTGTATTCCGTATTCCGGTTAATGAATCCTTTATTGCAGCAGCCTTGACCATTTTAGGTTTCTCTATTAATGATACGATTGTTATTTATGACCGTGTCAGAGAGAATAAGATGCTCTATGGCGGGAAAATGCCTATTGATGAGTTGGTGGATAAGAGTATTACCCAGTCCATTACGAGATCGGTGAACACGAACCTCTGTACCTTGTGCAGTATTGTTGTCGTTTATATCTTTGCTGCTATCCAAGGGATTGAATCTATTAAGAGTTTTGCATTGCCCATGATTTTTGGTATTATTAGCGGTTGTTATTCTACCGTTTGTCTGGCTGGACCTATTTGGACCAGTTGGCAAAAAGGTGCCAGAAAACGGAAAGAGGCAGAAGGAAAGAAATAAGACAAACAAAAGAGCCTGCAAAGCAAGATCTTAGACTGAAAAATAAAGAAAAACCTCAGCAGTCACTTGGCTGCTGAGGTTTTTGATGGATTCATATTAAGGTAATATGATTTGCGACAGGCGAATATAGATAAAGGGATTGTATTCGGATAATGGAATTACAAGCACCTTTTAATTTTCAACATGCAAATAGAGCACAAATCATTGACAACTCTGATATATTCTGAAAATAGTGATAAAATAGAACAAAGGAGTTGACTACGCATGAAGAGAATCACAGATATGTTAATACAAAAGTTTAGAAAATATTTGATAGACGAGGAAAAGTCAGTCTTGACGCTGGAAAAGTATATTCGGGACATAACAGTATTTATGGAATGGTGCAGCGGTGCAGAAATAGACAAAGCCATTGTGCTCAAATATAAACAGGGATTAATAGAAAATTATGCGCCGGCATCTGTAAATTCCGTCTTATCATCTCTCAACAGTTTTTTTGCATACAACGAGTGGCACGAATTGAAAGTTAAAATGCTCAAAATTCAAAAGCAGATTTTTGCAGAAAGAAGCAAGGAACTTACAAAGACTGAATACGAAAAATTGCTTGTGGCTGCAAAGCAAAAGAAAAACGAAAGACTATATTATCTTATGCAGACAATTTGTTCGAGCGGAATTAGGGTATCAGAATTGTCCGCAATTACGGTTGAGGCTGTAAGAAATCGCAAAGCAACTATAAACTGTAAAGGGAAAATGCGGGTTGTAATTCTCCCTAAAGACCTTTGCAGAATGCTGTTATGGTATACAAATGAGGAAAAAATAACAAGCGGTCCTGTATTCGTTACGAAAACAGGAAAGCCGCTTGATAGAAGTTCTATATGGAAAATGATGAAGTCACTGTGCAAAAGTGCAGGCGTTGATAAAGAAAAAGTATTTCCGCATAATCTGCGTCATCTGTTCGCACGCACATATTACAATATTCAAAAAGATATTGTGCGTCTTGCAGATATACTTGGACACTCAAGTGTCAACACAACTCGTATCTATACTATGGAAACAGGCGATATACATCGTCGACAGATTCAAAAATTAGGACTTTTGCAAATAACATAAATAAAAAACCACATAATCGAAATTATGTTGCAAGGTATAAGAGAATTTACAACAAAGGGATTTAAACTACCATGCCATACACATATTTTTCTAAAAAACAGTACAGTTTTTAGACCGGTCATTGTTAGTTTTGTAAAACCGGTCTGTTTGCTATGTCAAGTTTTTTTATATTATAACGAATTTTTATAAAATAATTGCAAACCATTGACAAACGCCCCCTAAAAGTGTTATACTTATTAAGCTTTTAGTATGTACTTGCGATGTCTTTTTCCACATAATTTCGATTATGTTGCAAGGTATATTTTTTTATCATTGGTTGTAACGAGCATTACATTATAGCAAAATGTGGAGTTAAATGTTAAATGAAAGGGTTGAATTCGTATGGACAGTTACACTATGTCCGACAAGAAAAAAGCGATTATCATTACCACATGGGACTATCTTTTAAGAACAGGGTTTGCAAATGCATCAATCGGAGATCTTTGCAGAGAGGCAAAACTTGCACAAAGCAGTCTTTATTATTGGTTTGAAAACAAAGACGATATATGGATAAGTGCCGGAAAGTACGGGCTTTCTAAAGTTGTTGAGGCCCTCTTTGCGTTTACTCTCAAACACACCAATGACGTTCGTAAGTATTTTGACACATTGCTCAATGAGGTTGAGAAATACAAATATGAGCTCCGTCTTGCAATTCAGATTACAACCAGTCCCGTTTTTGGAGAACGTATGCGAGATAAATCGAAGGATTTTAGATTGCTCTACGAAAAATATGCAGAAAAAATCATGGATATTTTTGGATGCACGCATCACCAGGCTGAAGTTTTTATCTATACAATCATTGCATCTGTAATTGATTATGCTATTTGGGATGATGGTGAAAAAACCCAAATGTTGCTTGAAAACCTGTACATGAGAATTGTGAAAAAAATAGGGATTGAACAGTAAGTACATTAGCAAATAAATACAACTGTTGGGGATTGAATTTATGAAATTATTAAGTGCAATCAAGATGCGGGCGAAATGCCAAACCAACAGTGCATGAACGGAATTGGGTAAATTCTTGTTTCGTAGAATTGAAATCTAAAACGGATGATAAAAGAGCAAAGCAAAATTTGTTATCCATACCTCGTAAAGAAAAGGATTGATAAACTAATATGGAATATTCTTATGACACCCAGGGAAATGCATTCTTATTTTTTATATTTATCGTTATAATAGGATTCTTTATTGTATTAGCGTTTTGTTTTAATGTTGTTATGCCGTTTATGAAAGATCGGGATTACATTAAGAGGGAAATGCAAAGAAGTGATGAGAAAGAATATTACTATTGGAAAAGGGAATTAAAAAGATTGTATCTATCACACATACCGATCATAGGTAGATTGTTTAGATAGTGGCTCAACATTTACTGAGCAATAAACGAAGGTAATAAACCAAGTCCGCACCGAGGTGGGAAGTAAGGATTCCCCCTCTTTCAAAGCATACAACTTGCTTGCTGTTATGACACCATTGTATTTACATCATGCTTATGACATTTGTTTTTGAGTGGGTTGTATGCTTTGAAAGAGGATATATTATCTTCTTTTGCAAGGTAATTTATTGCCTTGCCATCCGTGTGGCAGTTGAACAAAAAACCACACACTCTTAATTTTTATGAACTGCCATACGGCATCATGGAGGTGAACAAAATTTGCATACATTATTTTTGCCGATTTGCAGAGGATGGTATAAATAATGTCAAACAAACTCTCTGCCCGAAGCGAAAGCGGAATTTTCGCAAATAATTATTAAGGAGGTTTTTTTAAGTGAAACTTAAAAGAATTATGGCTATGGTACTTTGCTTTGCTATGGTACTTAGCACAATGAGCTTTAATGTTTTTGCTATCGAATCAACGGTTGGCACGGAAGCAGAACTTAAGGTGGCTCTTGCTGAAGGAGGCACAATTGTTCTTAGCAATGATATAACTGTTGCAGAACAACTTGTAATTCCTGAAGGTGTTGAGGTTACTATTGATCTTAACGGCAAGACAATCACAGGTGAATTGAATGGTGCTAGCACCACAAATCACATTTATGTTATGGCTAACTACGGCACATTGACTATTATAGATAGCGGCGAAGATGGTGCTATCATTTCCAGAGGGGTTTATAATTATGGTAAGCTTACTCTCGAAAACGGTAAAATAGATGCATGTGATTGTAATGGTGGATATGCAGTAAATAACGAAAGCGGTTCTGTTTTTATTATGAACGGTGGATCGGTTACTGCAGATTATGAAGACGGAGATGCCCCGGTATCAGGAAACTATGATGCTACGGCTCTCGATGTCCCTGAAAATTGCACAGCTACACTTAACAGCGGAACTATAAGCAATGCAGGTAATTTTACATTTGCTATTTCTGTAGAGGGAGAACTGATTGTTCCTGAGGATTCTACTGTTTCTGTAACCGGCGTACACGGAACTGTTGCGGTTATGGGCGGAGAAGCAAATATTGCCGGCGGTACATTTAAGCTCGTTGGCTCACCGAATGTAACAGACAGCCTTATCTATGTACCAAGCGGTACTGCTAATATTACAGGCGGTTCATTTGATGCATCTGAAACACTTAGTTCGTCGGGACGTATAATTGGGGCTTATGATAGCGGTAAAGTGACTGTTAATGGTGGTACATTTACAAGTAATGGTTGGTTTGATTTTGCTGATAGCAGTATTGAAAATGTTACTGTTAATGATGCAATTTGTGTTGACTGTGATGACACTGTGAAATCATATGTTGCAGAGAATGCTACTATAACTCTTAATGGTGAAAGCTACACAGCTCCTGCTGAAGGAGGCTCCGGCACAGAAGAAGATCTAATTCTTATTAATACAGCAGAAGATCTTATTGCATTGCGTGACGCTGTTAATAATGGAGACAATTACGCAGGCAAATATGTTATGTTGAATGATGACATTGATTTGTCATCTGTTTCTAACTGGACTCCTATCGGCGATGTGCTGTATAACAGCAACTATGCACCTGCTGATACAACCAAAGTATTCAGCGGAACATTTGACGGTAACGACAAGGTTATTTCTAATCTTAAAATA
>JAZRPL010000128.1:0-3695 GCA_045649245.1 Ructibacterium sp. | reverse complement strand
GAAGAAGAATTCGACATCGAAATTCCCGACGAAGACGCCGAGAAGATTGCAACTGTTGCAGATGCTGTTGCCTATATCAAAGAAAGACAGTAAGAGTTTTGGCCGCTGTGCGGGATTTCCCGCACAGCGGCAGGATTCTGAAGAAATCTGCAATCGGATACAGGTTGTAGATTTCTATAGAATCTTGCCCGAAAATAGGAGGATACATATATGAAAAGAGTTGTGATTACAGGTGTAGGGGCCGTTACACCGGTGGGGATAGGAAAGGAAGAGATGTGGAAAAATATCAAAGCGGGAGTTTGCGGTGTAGATCGTATTACCCGTTTTGATCCTTCGGAATTTGCCTGTCAGATTGCGGCAGAAGTAAAGGACTTCAATGCGGCAGACTACATGGATAAAAAAGAAGCAAAGAGAATGGATTTGTTTGTACAATACGCAGTTGCCGGTGCAAAAATGGCGGTAGAAGATGCCAAACTGGATTTTGAGAAGGAGAATCCGGAGCGGGTTGGTTGTATTCTTGGTAGCGGAATTGGCGGTATTGATACTTTGTGTGAGCAGAACGCCAAATTGCTGGAAAAAGGACCGAGTAAAGTAAGTCCTTTTATGATTCCTATGATGATTTCCAATATGGCGGTGGGGCAGGTTTCTATTGCCTTTGGTTGTAAGGGTGTAAATTTGACAACGGTTTCTGCCTGTGCTTCGGGAACAGACGCTATTGGTCAGGCTTTCCTTGCCATTCAGCGGGATGATGCGGATATCATCATAGCCGGCGGAGCTGAGGCTACCGTAACAGAGATTTCCCTTGCAGGATTTTCTTCTATGAAGGCACTCAGTACTCGAAACGATGATCCCAAGGGGGCGTGCAGTCCCTTTGATCTAAATCGTGATGGATTTATTATGGGAGAAGGTTCCGGAATTTTGATTCTGGAAGAACTGGAACATGCCAAAGCCAGAAATGCACATATTATTGCCGAGGTGGTTGGTTATGGTTCTACCAACGATGCGTATCATATGACGGCTCCTGCGCCGGATGGCGAGGGAGGAGCCCGTTGTATGGCTCTTGCGGTTAAAAATGCAGGAATCCAGCCGGAAGATATTGGTTACATCAACGCCCATGGTACATCCACGCCTTACAATGATAAGTATGAGACTGCAGCAATTAAGACAGTATTTGGCGAACATGCCTATCACTTGGCTGTTAGTTCCACCAAGTCAATGACGGGACATATGCTGGGTGCTGCAGGGGGCATTGAGGGCATTATTACAGCATTGGCATTAGAAGAAGGATTCTTGCCGGCTACCATAAACTATTGTACGCCGGATCCGGAATGTGATTTGGATTATGTAGCCAATGAGGGCCGGAAGGCGGAGTTTGAATATGCATTGTCCAATTCTTTGGGATTTGGCGGTCATAATGCTTCTATTGTCTTAAAAAAGTATCACGCATCGATTTAATTTAACGAAATCTTTGGCAAAACGCTGCTTTTCCGGCAAAGGAAAAGGGCGTTTTGTATTAGAAAAAAGGAGATTCTATGAACTTAGGATATACATTTCAAAATCCGGGGTTATTGGAAATAGCCCTGACTCATATTTCCTTAGCCAATGAGCGGGGAATTGCCAGCAATCAGCGTTTGGAATTTTTGGGGGACAGTATTTTATCTTTGGTGGTGGCAGAATATATTTATCGGGAATTTCCTAAGATGGACGAGGGACGGTTAACGGAAATTCGGGCGGCGGTGGTTTGTGAGAAATCTTTGGCGGATGCCGCACGAAAGATGGATCTTGGAAACGATATTCGCTTTGGAAAATCCGAGGCGGTTTGTGGAGGAAAAAATAAGGAATCTATTTTAGCAGATACTTTTGAGGCGGTTCTTGGCGCCATGTACCTAGATGGCGGGTTTGACATCTGTCGGGACTGGGTATTGAAGCATTTGCAAGAGACCATTGCCGCATCGGCGGAGTTGGATTTTACCAATTATAAATCCGAACTTCAGACCTATTTCCAAAAGCGGGATAAAGGAACAGAGGTAGTCACTTACCATTTGATAGAACGGAGCGGTCCGGATCACAAGCCCACTTTTTGGGTAGAGGCACGATATGGAGGAAAGGCTATCGGCCGTGGCAGCGGAGGGAGTCGGAAAGCCGCAGAACAGGAAGCGGCAAAGAAGGCTTTTTTGCAGCGATGAAATGGTATAATATACCTATATTTATCCCTCACGAAGGCTGTCCCCACGATTGTGTTTTCTGTAATCAAAGAAAGATTACCGGATTGCAAACCTCCGTCAAGCCGGAGGCGGTGGAGGCGTTTCTTAAAGAGTATTTGGCCTATCTGCAAAAGGAGGAACGGCGGATTGAGGTAGCCTTTTTTGGCGGCAGTTTTACAGGACTGCCCCTTGCCATGCAGGAACAGTTTTATCGTGCTGCAGCAAAATTTTCCAAGGATATTTCGGGGATTCGTCTGTCAACCAGACCGGATTATATCAACCAAGAGGTGTTGGAACTTGCCAAAGCCTGGGGTGTGACTATGATCGAATTGGGGGCACAGAGTTCCTCGGATGCAGTTCTTTGGGAAAACCATCGAGGGCATCAGTTTGTGCAAACAAAAGATGCAGTCAAAATGATACGAGAATATGGGATAGGGGTTGGCCTGCAGATGATGACAGGGATGGCGGGTTCTAACAGGGAGATAGATCTTCAAACGGCCCAAGACCTTGCTGCACTGTATCCGGACTGTGTTAGGATCTATCCAACCCTTGTGCTAAAAGATACCCTGTTAGAAAAGCGCTATATGGCTGGTGCCTATCTACCTCAAACCATGGAAGAGGCAATAGAAACCGCAAAGGAAATTTTGCTTCTGTTCCGAAAAAAAGAGATCCCTGTGATTCGTTTGGGACTTCATGCCGGAGAGGAACTGCAAGAAACGGGAAATGTTGTTGCCGGTCCTTTTCATCCTGCCTTTGGGGAATTGGTAGAGAGCCGAATCTGGCGGGATTGTCTGGAACAGGAACTGCTACAGAAAAAAACCATATCTAACCCGTGGGTGGTGTCGGTGCCGGCGAGGGAGGTTTCCAAAGCGGTAGGACATAAACGGTGCAACAGTCTTTATTTTAAAGAACGTTATGGTATTACACTTTGCGTTGTGCCAGATACAAAGGAAGTTAGATGAAGCACTACAAAAAAGCAGAAACGAAAATCAATCGTTTCTGCTTTTAAAATTATTCTATGAAAGGATTCCCCTGCTTAGCGTGGGGCGGTTAATCATGAAAACTAATGGTATACTCTTGCTTTCCAAGAAGCAATTTATCGCCCCGATGCAAGGCGGTCTTGTCAAAAACACGTTCGCCATTTAGATAAGTTCCATTGGTGGAATTTCTATCTTGCAGATAGACTTTTTCTTCCTCGGTCAAAATCACGCAATGTTCGCCGGAAATGGTGGGATCGTTAAGAACCAAATCGTTGGTGGTCTTTCGGCCAATGGTGGTCCTGCCGGATAGGGGTAGAACCAGAAAATCATTGGTTTGCATGTGTGTTAAAATTAATTTGGGATAGATTTTTTCTTCCGGAACGGATTCCTCTTCCGGAGCAGATTCTTCTTCCGGAGTAGGTTCCTCTTCCGGAGTAGGTTCCTCTTCCGGAGTAGGTTCCTCTTCCGGAGTAGGTTCCTCTTCCGGAGTAGGTTCCTCTTCCGGAGTAGG
>JAZRPL010000127.1:0-1521 GCA_045649245.1 Ructibacterium sp. | reverse complement strand
CATCAAAAAGTCCAGCAGCCTCCCCCTGACCTCCCGCTACACTGCCGTTCGCCGTTGGTTCGTGGCACAGTTCCCCGAGTTCCGCAAGAATCCTCTGTTCTACCTCTACAACAAGCCCGCTGTCATTGAAACCCTTACATTCATCCAAGAGGCAGAAAAGGAGGCAGAGGAAAAAGCCTTGGAGAAGGCTGGCTAATCAAATTAAGTCAGACCATTAACACAAATATAGCAAGAGAATATTGTGGTAAATGTTTGACTTAAAAAGGAGAAAATCAAATGTTAGAACTACGAGAATATCCAGTTTCGGAACTGGAAGAACTGCTGAACACCACTGGCAAACAAAACATAGACCGCAAACTTGAACGGTATGGCATCACCTTCACCTCAAACGGGCGGGGAGCATCTTTGCTCTATACCATCAAGCATATCTCCGACCCGTTTAAGGTGTATGCCATCACAAAATTAGGCATCCCCGCACAGGCCAACTTCACAAAAATCCGAAACCTTTACTACTTTCTTTTTTGTGGCGACGGCTTTGCCGAAAACCCATTGATTGAGATGGAGCAGATTATGGAGGCAGAAGGTGTTCCGATGGCACGGCAGACCATTACGAAGTGGATTACCTACCTTCAACACATTGATTACATCACCTTCTCTGCCGACTTCCGCTACTATGTGATTTACTATACTGAGTTGGGCGAAAAGGCCTACAAAGAAGTTGATGCCGAAACCTACAAAAGTGGATGGGCTATCTATCACGAGTGGAAGTATAAAGAAGGTTCAAGCAATGCCTATGCCCTGATGTATAACACCATCGGCGGACACCCATACAAAAAGCCGGCAATCATTGAAAACGCATTTTATCAAGCCGAGATTGACGAACTGATAGAGGTTATAGTTGAGAGCCTTTGGGAAAATCCGATGTAGAAGTTTTAGTCAGACATATAACAGAATAGTTTCATATAGAGAATATTGTGTTATGTGTCTGACTTAATTGGTCTATTCCCTTTATTCCATCCGCTCCAAATCTCATATCTAATAGAACGATAAACGCTGAAAAACTCCCCTGCCAACGCCGTGCGGTAAAACCGCACAGGCTTTTGGCGGGAGTTTTAACAGCGTATTTTATTTGTAGAGGGTGAAATCAAATGACACAGACGATGAACTACGCCAGACAGCGAGGATGGATGCCAGATTGGGCTTGGTATCAACTCAACGGCAAATCAGCACAGGAAAATTGGTTGGAACAGCGCAAGGGATTTTTTGATCCAGACATAACGAACGATGAACCAACACAAATCATCTTTGCCAGCGAGGTGAAAATCAAGAAATGAGCGACAGAAAAAAAGACGAGAAGAAAAAACGCAAGAAGGGTATTTTGGAGGGCGAAATCCTCCGCATCTTGGAAAAGAGCCTGAAAACGGCGATGGATTAGGCCTTGGATGAAATCTTCAAGGATTGGAAATAAGAAAAGCGGTTTTAAGTCAGATTATTAACAGCAATATCTTAAAGAGTTACTGA
>JAZRPL010000126.1:0-29126 GCA_045649245.1 Ructibacterium sp. | reverse complement strand
GTTCATGAGAGCATGCAAAACATGGGGCGGGTAGTTTTCCATGATGCAGATAAGTCTGTCGTGAAAAAGTTTTTCGTCCCCGTTTTTGACAAATTCAAGGATGGCGGTGCGCCAAGGATAGTTCATAACACTGTCCATCTGACCGCCTAAGAGGTAGCGCCTTCTTTTTCCGTAAGCAAATTTGTTGGTTGCATCCTCCCAGACTTCGCCGATGATGAAGGCATCTTTGTCCTTTGATTTTGCCCGTTTATAGAGGCTGTCCAAAAACGCATCCGGAAGTTCATCTGCTACATCAAGCCGCCAACCGCTTGCCCCTAATTCCTGCCAAAAATCAATAACGCCCGAGTCGCCTGTGATATATTCCATATAGGCGGGATTGGTTTCTTTTACGTTCGGTAGATTGTCAAATTGCCACCAACATTCATATTTTTCGGGATAGTCAACAAAACTGTACCAGTCATAATAAGGGGAATCTTTGGAATTGAAGGCACCTAAACTGTCATAATGTGAATATTTGTTAAAGTAGATGCTATCGGCGCCCGTATGGCTGAAAACACCGTCAAGGATGACTTTGATTCCTATTTTGCTGCATTCTTTGCACAGAAGGGAAAATTGTTCGTTGGTGCCGAAATAGGGGTCTGTGTTCTTATAATTTGCGGTGCTGTATCTGTGGTATTCCGGACTTTCGAAGATAGGGTTTAAATAAATTATATTGATACCCAGTGACTTAATATAATCCAGTTTTTCAATAATTCCCTCTATGTTCCCGCAAAAGTAGTCATTAGCCTTGTAATCGGCAGTATCGTAAATAAACTCAGGGATATCATACCAATTTTCATGAATTTTCCGAGGATTTCTGGCCTCAAGAGGGGAGAAATTTTTGCTTCTGGCAAATCTGTCGGGGAAAATTTGATACATAATTCCCCCCTTAACCCATTCGGGAGTCTTAAAATTTCTGTCATAAACTGTAAGTTGCCATTCGAGAAGCCAATCTCCGATTATGGCAATCCCGTCTTTTAGGCCAACAAATTTGATTCCTTCCCCTGTTTCAATTTCAAATCTGTAAAAGTAAAGATCGGGGACATCAAAAGTTACCTCCAGAGAAAACACTGCAAAATCGTCGTAATTTTCTGTGTGTGCCATAGAAAGATACGTTGCATCAGGGCTGCCGTCTTGTCTGTAAACAAATCTCACATCATGAAGTTTTTCAGAACTTGAAATATGCAGGCAAAACCGTACAGTTTCCCCGTTTTTTACAGCCCCAAAAGGTTTTTTAAAAGTGGTGGATTTAGAATGATATATGATTTTCATCGATAGAAAACGCTCCTTCGAAAATATGCCTTTAATAGCATACTACCCCAAAAACATTTTGTCAATAAGGGAATCGGGCAGAAGGCACATATTTTGCGTATAAAAACTAGAAAAAACGCACAAAAATGGGTTTTTGGAAGAAAAAAGTATGTACAAAATGCATAAAACGTGCTATAATATAAAAAAGCAATATAGAAGTAGGTGCACATGATGAAATATATTCAAAACAACGATAACTCCATTGCAGAATATTTGTTCCACGAGGGGACTAATTATGCGGCGTATAACTATTTAGGATCACATCTTGAAGGAGATTTTTGTGTATTTAGAGTATGGGCGCCAAATGCCCGGGAAGTGTATGTAACGGGTTCTTTTAATGCTTGGGGAAAATATGAAAATAAGGCTTACCGCATTACGGGCGGCGGTATTTTTGAGTGTGTGATAGAGGGCGTCTCGGAGTTTGATAGTTATAAATATCTCATTATTACGGATGACGGCAGAGAACTGTTTAAGACGGATCCTTATGGCTATCACTGTGAAAACAGACCGGGTACGGCTTCTAAGGTTTATCAACTTGACGGTTTCAAGTGGACGGATGAGAAATGGATGGAAAACCGTGAAGCGCCTTATCAAAAAGCGGTAAGTATATACGAGATGAATCTGGGGTCGTGGAGAAAATATTCTGACGGCAATACTTTCAGTTATGAAAAAACGGCCAAAGAGTTGATTCCTTATGTGAAGGAAATGGGGTTTACCCATATTGAACTTATGCCTGTTTCGGAATATCCCTATGATAAATCTTGGGGATATCAAGTAACGGGGTATTTTGCACCGACGTCAAGATACGGAACGCCTAAAGACCTTATGAAGTTTGTGGATTTGTGTCATAAAAACGAAATAGGGGTGATTCTTGACTGGGTTCCTGCCCATTTCCCTAAAGATGCCCACGGCCTTTATGAATTTGATGGAAGTTATTGCTATGAATATGCAGACGAATTAAAAAGAGAGCATCCTGATTGGGGAACGAGAATTTTTGATTACGGAAAAAATGAAGTGCGATGCTTTTTGATTTCCAGTGCCTGCTATTGGCTTGATAAGTATCACATTGACGGTCTCAGGGTTGATGCGGTTGCTTCGATGCTTTATCTTGATTATGGGAAGAAAGATGGAGAGTGGCGCGCCAATCAGTATGGCGGAAATGGCAATATAGAAGCCAAAGAGTTCCTTCAAAAACTGAATAGCAGAATTTTTTCTGAATTTAAAGGTGTCATGATGATTGCGGAAGAATCTACTGCCTGGCCGATGGTTACTTATCCTGTCAGCGATGGCGGTCTGGGATTCAACTTTAAATGGAATATGGGTTGGATGAATGATTCTCTTGTTTATATGAAGCAGGATCCGTTTTTCAGAAAGGGTGTTCATAACAACCTTACATTTTCTCTCACCTATGCATTTTCGGAAAATTTCATTCTTCCCCTGTCCCATGACGAGGTAGTGCACGGCAAAGCGTCGCTTCTTTCCAAAATGCCGGGGGAATATGAAGATAAATTTGCGAATTTACGCGCCTACCTTGGGTATATGTTTGCACATCCGGGTAAAAAACTTTTGTTTATGGGATGTGAACTAGGCCAGTTTATAGAGTGGAACGAAGAAATTGAACTGGATTGGAATTTGCTTTCTTATGATGCCCACAGTATGCACAAAGAATTTGTTTGTGCCCTAAATAAAGTCTACAAAAAAAATGCGCCTCTTTGGGAACTTGATACAAGTTGGGATGGCTTTGATTGGGCGGCGCTTGATGATGATCATAACAACATTATCTCGTTTATAAGAAAGGACAAGAAGGGGAACATGATTCTTTCTGTCAGTAATTTTTCGAAGGTACCGCAAAAGGATTATAAAATCGGAGTACCCAGAAAAGGCGTCTATGAAGAAATTTTTTCAACGGATGAAAAAAGATTTGGCGGAAGCGGCATCGAAAATGGAAAGGTGTATGCTAAGAGCGGGCAAATGCATGGGAAAAATCAATATATTTCCTTGGAGATTCCTGCTTTTTCCACCGTGTATTTTTATAAGCGAGCAGGAAGAACTGCAAAAAAAGATGATACAAACATTGGCTAAAACAAAAAACTATAATAATTTATGACCGGAGGTAATCCAATATGGCGAAAAAGAAAGAAATGATTGCCATGCTCTTGGCGGGCGGTCAAGGAAATCGTTTGTACGTACTGACAAATCAACGTGCAAAACCTGCGGTTCCCTTTGGGGGAAAATACAGGATTATTGACTTTACCCTTTCCAACTGCACAAATTCAGGGATAGACACAGTAGGCGTTTTGACCCAATATAGGCCCTTAGAACTGAATTCCTATATTGGAAACGGACAGCCCTGGGACCTGGACAGAATGAAAGGAGGGATTTACATATTGCCGCCTTATACAGGGAACGCTGCTTCCTGGTATAAAGGGACTGCCAATGCGGTTTATCAAAATATAAATTTCATCGAGCAATATGATCCGGAATATGTGCTGGTGCTTTCGGGGGATCATGTTTATAAGATGGATTATGCCAGAATGCTTGATTTCCATAAAAAGAAAAAGGCGGATGCAACCATAGCGGTTATGGATGTACCCATTGATGAGGCTTCCAGTTATGGAATCATGAATACAAACGATGACTGGTCGATCAGAGAGTTTGAAGAAAAACCCAAAGAACCCAAGTCCACAAAAGCATCCATGGGAATCTATATTTTTAATTGGAAAACATTAAAGAAATATCTTGTTGAGGATGAGGCGAAAGGGGAAAATACGGACAACGATTTTGGAAAGAATATCATTCCTTCGATGCTGGAAGATGCGCAAAGATTGTTTGCATATCCTTTTGAGGGATATTGGAAGGATGTAGGGACTATAGGCAATCTCTGGGAGGCCAACATGGATCTTTTAAATCCCAGTATTGCCATTAATCTCTGGGATCCGCTTTGGAGAATTTATTGCCGGCATGATGTTACAACGCCGCACTATATCAGCAAAAATGCGGAAATCATAAATTCTATGGTAACGGAAGATTGTTATGTGAACGGAAAACTTAATTACTCCATTCTGTTTTCTGATGTAACCATTGACGATGATGCAGAGATTGAATATTCTGTGATTATGCGTAATACCAAAATAGGAAAGGGTGCAAAGGTCAGTTATGCCATCATTGCAGATGATGTTGTGATAGAAGATGGCGCTGTAGTAGGTGCTGCACCGGAAGCCCTTGGTGACCCTGAGAAATGGGGAATTGCCGTCGTAGGACAGGGTGCTGTTGTTAAGGCGGGGCAGGTTGTTCTTCCGGGTGAAATGATAGAACCCGGCAGTGGAAGAGAATAGGAGGGAATTCCTTATGAATGCGTTTTGTATATTATTTTCCGACAGTTATGAAAAATTGGACTTGCATGAACTTGCTGACAACAGGACGTTGGCCTCAATTCCTTTTGGAGGCAGATATAGATTGGTAGATTTTATTTTATCGTCATTGGTTGGTGCAAATGTGCATAATATAGGAATCATTACAAGAAATAACTACGGGTCTCTTATGGATCATGTGGGTTGGGGAAAAGACTGGGATTTAAACCGTAAAAACAGCGGCATAAAATTTTTGACCCCGTTTTTAAGGGATAACAGTTTGGCTCTAATCAGCAACAAAATAGAAGCCTTAAACAGCGTAATGGATTTTATTAAAAGTTCCCTTCCGGAATATTGCATCTTGTGCGATTCTAATATTATCATGAATGTTGATTTGAAAAAGTTTATGGCATATCATATAGAAAAGGAAGCGGATATCACCATCGCCTGTAAGTGCATGAAGACGGATTCCAAAGAACTGGAAGTAATGCTCAATGAGCATGGAAGAGTGGTTGATACATTATATCATCAATATCCCCAAAATGAGGAAAAAACAATCCAGTTAAATATGCTGATTCTAAAAAAAGACTTATTGATTTCTTTAATAGAAAAGGGCATTACATACGGTTGGTATTCCCTGAAGAAAAATGTCATAGCGCACGGATTCAATGATTATAAAATTTTTGGGTATACCGTGGAAGGCTACACTTCGGTGATAGACAGTGTAGAAAATTTCTACAGAACAAATATGGAGTTGCTGGATACCGATATCAGGCTTGAACTTTTCCACGGCAAAAACCAGATTTTAACAAGAATTAAAGACACTGTTCCCACTGTATACGGAGAAAATGTAAAGGTTGTAAATTCTTTGATTGCAGATGGTTCTACCATCAACGGAACGGTGGAAAATTGTATTGTTTTCCGTGATGTCACAATCCAAAAAGGTGCGGTAGTTAAAAATTCTATCATCATGCAAGGCACGGTAATCGGAGAAAATGCCCGGCTTGATGGTGTTATCACGGACAAAGATGTCGTCATCGGTCCGGAAAAAATCTTGGCCGGAACAGAAAAAATGCCTTTTATTATAAAAAAAGGAAAAAATGTGTAATAAGGATAAGGAAAATAATCTATAATAAGACTTGGCGAAAACTAAAAAATATGATATAATAGCCATTGGCCAAAACCAATGGCTATTAAAAACTGGAGATGACGAATATGAAAGTTTTATTTGCAGCTGCGGAAGCATCGCCTTTTATTAAGGTTGGCGGCTTGGGTGATGTTATGGGCGGATTGCCTAAAGAACTTTGTAAAAAGGGCGTTGATGCAAGAGTGATTCTGCCCCTTTATTCTGCAATCGGCCATGAGATAAGAGAAAAGATCAAGTATGTTACCAATATAACGGTAAACAATAGTTGGAGAAGCAGTTATTGCGGTATTTTTGAAGCGGTACATGATGGTGTAACGTACTATTTTATTGATAATGAGCAATATTTTAAAAGAGAAAAGATTTATGGTGCCTATGATGACGGTGAGATCTTTGCGTTCTTTTCAAGGGCGGTTTTAGAAGTGTTGCCGACCATTGGTTTTATTCCTAATATTATAAATGCAAACGATTGGCATACAGCCATGATACCGGTTTATTTAAATGCGTTTTACAGGCACAGAGAGGAATATCGTTTTATTAAAACGGTACTTTCGATTCACAATATTGAGTTTCAGGGGAAATATGACCCGTATATATTAGGGCAACTTTTTGGACTCGATGTATCCCACAAGGCTCTTATGATGTATGACGGGGACGTAAATGTCTTAAAGGGCGGCATAGAATCTGCGGACCTTGTTTCGACGGTAAGCCAAAACTATGCAAATGAAATCTTAAGAGAAGAACATTCCTTTGGACTCCATCATATATTAAATGCCAGAAGAGAAAAACTGCGGGGTATTGTCAACGGCCTTGACGCATCGGCTTTTAATCCCGAGACTGATCCTTTTATCAAAACCAATTATAATATTTCCACTTTAAGAAACAAAAGACATAATAAAATTGCCCTGCAAAAAAGTATGGCTCTTTCTACAGATGGAAATATACCTGTTATTGGTATGGTAACAAGGCTGACCTCACAAAAGGGGCTGGACTTGTTTTATGAGGTTATGGATGAGATTTCAGAACTTAATATACAACTTATCGTGCTCGGCACAGGTGCACCTGAATATGAAAACATGATGCATATGTGGGAAAATCGGCGCTATGATAAAGTCAGAGGTGTTGTAAAGTTTTCGCCTGTTGTCGCATCCCAGATTTACGCAGGGGCAGATTTGTTTTTGATGCCATCTAAATCCGAACCTTGCGGTCTTTCCCAGATGATAGCGATGCGGTACGGAACCATTCCCATTGTGCATACAGTGGGTGGGCTTAAAGACACGGTGGAGCCTTATAATCCCGAAACCAAAGAGGGAAATGGAATAACCTTCCAGAGTTATCATCCTTATGATATGCTTGATGCGATTCGGCGTGCCCTTGCCATATATGAGAGCAAAGCCGATTGGTTGAAAATAAGGAAAAATGCTATGCAAAAGGATACCAGTTGGAACTGTCCTGCAGATGCATATATTGCAATGTATAAAGAGTTATTATAGGAGAGAGAGCAATGTCAAAAATTACAGCAAAAGAATTTAAAGAAAAAGTCAAAAAATACATGGAGATCAATTTTGGCAGTGACCTAGAAACGGGAAGCAAAAGACAGGTTTATCAAGCGGTGCTTGGAGCCACCAATCAGGTGCTTGCCGAAAAGAGATATCAATACAGAAAAAAAGTCAAGGAGCAGGAAGCAAAGCAGGTTTATTATATGTCCATGGAATTCCTTGTGGGAACATCCCTTCGGAATAATCTTTGGAATCTGGGGATCGAGGAAGATATTAAAAAGATGCTTAAGGATTCGGGATATGATATTGAGGAACTCTATGAAATGGAGCCGGATGCAGGCTTGGGAAACGGTGGCCTTGGAAGACTTGCATCTTGTTATATGGATTCCTTGACGAGCCTTTCCTATCCTGCAACAGGTTTTTCTATTAAATATGATTTTGGTATTTTCAAGCAGGTTATTGTAGACGGATGGCAGATGGAGTTTCCGGATGATTGGATGGAAATGGGGGGGCATTGGCTTATTCCGAGATTGGATGAAGCCGTTGAAGTAAGATTTTTCGGTGAAGTGCACGAAAACTGGACCGATCACGGACTTACAACCGAACATGTAAATTACGTTCCTGTTACAGCAACGCCTTATGACTTACTGATTTCAGGTTATGATACCGATGCCGTGAACACATTAAGGCTCTGGGGCGCTAAGAGCAAGCAGGGATTTGACATGGATTTGTTTGCACAAGGGGAACATGGCAAGGCTTCGGAAAAAGAGGCAATCGCAAGTTCCATTTCCAAGGTGCTATATCCGGCCGATGATAACTATAACGGAAAATCATTGCGGGTTAAGCAACAATACTTTTTTGTAAGTGCATCTCTGCAGCAGATTACCAAAAAGCATTATGATAAATATCAAACATTTGAAAATCTTGCAGATAAGGTTGTCATTCATATCAATGATACCCACCCGTCTTTGTGTATTCCTGAATTAATGAGAATCTTAATGGATGATTATGGCTACCTTTGGGATAAGGCTTGGGAAATTTGTACCAAAACCCTTGCTTACACAAACCATACTGTGATGAGTGAGGCGCTTGAGAAATGGCCTATTGAACTCATCAAATCACATCTTCCGAGAATCTATACGATTATTGAGGAAATTAACAGACGTTTTTGCAATATGATTTTTGAAAACCATAAAGAGTTTGCAGGTTGCCTTAATGAGATGTCCATTTTATCCGATGGTATGGTTAAAATGGCAAATCTTTGTATGGCATGTTGCTATAGCGTAAACGGTGTTTCCAAACTTCATTCTGATATACTCAAGGCGGATACCTTTAAAGAATTCCATAAGGTTTTTCCTGATAAATTGACTAATGTTACCAACGGTATTGCCCATAGAAGATGGCTTTGTCAGGCAAACCCGCTTCTTATGGAACTTTTGAGTGAGAAAATAGGAAGCGGTTTTGAAAAAGACCTTGCACAAATTTCTAAATTCAACGATTTTTACGATGATAAGGAAGTGCTCAAGAGACTCAGAGAAATAAAATATCAAAATAAAAAACGTCTTGCAGATTATATTGCAAAAACAAACGGGATTACTGTTAATTGTGATTCTATATTTGATATTCAAGTAAAACGTCTTCACGAATACAAACGTCAACTTTTAAATGTTTTGCATATTATCTATCTGTATAGAAAGATTAAATTTGAGGGACTTAAACCGCAGCCAAAGACCTTTATCTTTGCGGCCAAGGCATCGAAAGGCTATTATATGGCAAAAGAGATTATCCGCATGATTTGCGCCCTCTCTGATATGATTGAAGCCGATCCGGATGTACGGGATTATATCAAAGTTGTATTCATTGCAGATTATCGGGTTTCGCTGGCTGAAATCATTATTCCTGCGGCAGACATCAGCGAACAGATTTCTCAGGCAGGGAAAGAGGCCTCGGGAACGGGTAATATGAAATTTATGATTAACGGTGCTGTTACCTGTGGTACGATGGATGGTGCCAATGTAGAGATTTATGAATCGGTGGGAGAGGAAAATATCTTTATTTTCGGACTGACTACGCCTGAGGTTAATGACCTTTATGCAAAGGGATATCATCCACGTAGTTATTATGATAACGATCAAGACATTAGGGACGTTTTGGAATTTATCAAAAACGGCGGTGTGAATGGTCAGAACTTTGATAAAATCTATCATAATCTGTTAAACAGTGATCCGTTTATGTGTCTTGCGGACTTTAAGGCATATTGTAAAATTCATGACGAAATCGACAGAGTCTATGGGGATCAAGACGCATTTACCAAGATGTCGCTTAAAAATATTGCCAATGCAGGCATGTTTGCTGCGGACAGAAGCGTTACAGAATATGCGGAAAACATCTGGCACACAAAACCTGTAAAATAATCAATATAGAGGTATTATATGGATAGAAAAAGCGGTGTATTGATGCACATATCTTCTTTGTATGGAGAGTTTTCTATCGGCAGTTTCGGAAAGTCAGCAAAGGAATTTGTTGACTTTCTTGCTGATTGCAAGTTCTCCTATTGGCAAGTGTTGCCGTTTTGTATGGCGGATGATTGCAATTCGCCGTATCAGTCATATTCGACGTTTGCGGGAAATCCCTATTTTGTTGACCTTGAAATCTTGAAGGAAAAAGGGTTGATTTCCAGAGAGGAATTAGACAGCATAAGACAGGAACAGCCATATAGCGTTGAATATGTAAAACTTTATCATACAAGGCTTGCTCTTTTGCGCGAAGCGTCAAAGCGTGTTAAAAATCGCGGGGAAATTGAAACTTTTGTGGATGAAAATCCTTATCTGGAACAATTCTGCAAATTTATGGCTCTTAAGGAGTCCAACGGAAATAAGTTGTGGCGTGATTGGGAAACGGAGTCCTATTGTGAAGAGATTCTGTTTATGTGGAAATTTATCCAATTTGAATTTTTTTCCCAGTGGTCGGCAATAAAGCGTTATGCAAACGCAAAGGGAATTAAAATAATAGGGGATATCCCTATTTATGTATCCCTGGAAAGTTCCGATGTGTGGGCCAATAAAGAACAGTTCTTACTTGATGCGGAGAATCTTCCTAAATGTGTTGCGGGTGTTCCCCCTGATTATTTCTGTGAAGACGGTCAACTTTGGGGCAATCCCATCTATGATTGGGATAAAATGAAGGAAGACGGATATGGATGGTGGATTGACAGAATCAAGCACATGACCAATCTCTTTGACGGTGTAAGAATTGATCATTTTAGAGGGATTGAGTCTTTTTGGGCTGTTCCATATGGCGAAAAGACGGCGAAAAACGGAAAATGGGTAAAAGGTCCCGGGATGGACTTGATTGAGAGGATTAATGAGGTTGCAAAAGATAAACTCATGATAGCGGAAGACCTTGGGGAAATTACGCCTGCGGTTGAGAAACTTGTTGCGGATAGTGGTTATCCCGGAATAAGAGTTTTTCAGTTTGGGTTTCTTGGCGATTATGATAATCCGCATATGCCGCATAACTATTCAAATAACTGTGTTGCTTATACCGGAACCCATGATAACAACACATTGCTTGGGTATTTGTGGGAACTTGATAACAACAATAAAAAGCGGATGCTAGAGTATTGCAACTACCTGTCGGAGGACTGGGAAAAAGGCTTTGATAATATTTTAAGAACCATTTTTTCAAGCAGTGCAGGTCTGGTCATTTTGCCCATCCAGGACCTATTAGGATATGGCTCTGATACAAGAATCAATATCCCCGGAAAAGCCGATGGAAACTGGCAATTCCGGATTACCAAAGAACAACTTTCCGGTATTGATAAGAGTAAATTTCTCCATTTTAATGAACTATATAAACGTTGTTAATAAAATTAAAAGGAGGCAGGAATATCATTCCTGCCTCTTAGAATGTCAAAAAACCCCGAAAAATCGGGGTTTTTATTATAGATATCCTATTACGCCAAACCGGAAACCTTTCCGGATGATAGATGTTCTTTTCGATACTTTTCTCTGGTTGCAATGCCGCCGCGTATATGTCGCTCCTGTTTGTTTTCCATTAATATTGCGTGGGTTTGCTCTGCCAATTGTTTGTTGATTTTCCCCAGACGTTCCGTAACATCTTTATGTACAGTTGATTTGGAGATGCCGAATTTTTTTGCAGCTTCTCTTACAGTGCATTTATGCTCAATGATATAATTGGCAAGTTCCACCGTTCTCTCTTCGATATAACACCTCACATACATTGCCTCCCATTTACAATTTGTTCCTTTCGGAACTTTTGCCTATGGTTCAATATATGCATAGAAGAAACACGGTATGACAAAGATCGGCGGTATGGGTATTAGAAGGGTTATGCCATGGGAAATTTTAATAAGGCATTTTAAGATATTATTGGGTTATGTTCCAAAAACGATGATTTTTCATGAGGAGCATCAAAACGAGGGTTGTAATGGCGATTTCCGGAATCATATAAGAACCATTGTAAACCACCGAATAAGAGAGGATGCTTTGGCCTTCTTGGGCATACACGCCCCAAATGAGAATGCCGGAGAGAATATGGCAAAGATAGCGAAGGGTAGTCACGATAAAGCCGGACAATGGAATGGTAAATGGTTTTCCCTTTTGATAAAACATTCCGGCAATCCCGAATACGCCGTATGCTAAGATATAGTCCAGAAAGACAACCAAAATAAAATTTAAAAAGGTTTGAGTTGGGGGCGGATAAAAGCCCATTAGCATTTGGATCATTGCATAGGTTATTGCGGTAAGAAGCCCCAGCTTTGGGCCATAAAGTAAAGAGGCCACGATAATGGGCACCGCACTTGCCAGGGTAACGCTTCCGCCTTGTAACCAAGGGGAAGGGATTACTTTGGAAATCATGGCGAGAACCACCGAGACGGCGATCATCAGGGCACAGGTAGTCAATTTTTTTGTTTTTCTCATTGTAAAAATCACAGCCTTTCTGTTTTTCAAGGGTGCTGCTTAAATAAAAAAGGTTATGCAAAAATGCATAACCTGAAAAGAGCGTCGTATTCTCCCTACGTTGGCATTACCCAAATCAGGTTATACGGGTTAAGACGGGATATACGCCTACTCTCAGCTCGCTTTCCGCAAGCACCCCTTATTGTCGATTATTATACAGTAAAAAGAGAAATGTGTCAAGAAAATTTTTCTAAAAATCTTTTTTGATAATCATGATTTAGTTGCCAAAATACACGGGTTTCTTTTCCTCGAAATGTATCGAAAACCTTTTTGAAATCCCTTGACAGAGAATGGATTCTTTGCTATACTCATCTTGTGCATAACTGGTATATAAAGGGTTTGTAGCCAGGGTTCTTTGGCGGATATATCTTGTGCACGCTATCTGTAATACGCTTTGTGAGCCCGCTGATCAAAGTGCATATAGTTCATGTTGCGGGCAGAAAGGATATGAAGTTATGAAAATTACAGCGATGAAAACGTATCAGGCAAAGCCCAGATGGTTATTCCTTAAGATTGAAACCGATGAGGGTATCAGCGGTTGGGGTGAGCCGGTTATTGAAGGAAAGGCATCTACCGTAGAGGCCTGCGTGAAGGAGATGGAGCCGTATCTTATCGGCAAAGACCCCCGGCAAATCGAGGATATTTGGCAGATGTTGTATCGTGCTGCATTTTATCGTGGCGGCGCTGTTATTTCCAGTGCTATTTCCGGCATTGAGCAGGCGTTGTGGGATATTAAAGGAAAGTTCTATCAAATGCCTGTTTATGAATTCTTAGGCGGAAAATGCCGTGATAATATTGATGTATACTGCTGGATTGGTGGTGACCGTCCCAGTGATGTTGGTGCCGCTGCAAAGAAGCAGAAGGATTTAGGCTTTAAAGCAATTAAGATGAATGCCACCGAGGAAATGCATTACATAGATTCCTTTGATAAAGTAGACATGGTATGTGAACGGGTACAGTCCATCCGTGAAACTTGTGGAAAGAATTTTGGTATTGCATTGGATTTCCACGGACGTGTTCATAAGAGTATGGCTAAGGTTTTGGCAAAGGAATTGGATCCCTTCCGGCTTATGTTTATCGAGGAGCCGGTTCTCTCCGAGAATTACGAAGCATTCCGTGAAATTGCCAAATATACATCGGTGCCGTTGGCAGCCGGAGAACGGTTGTTTACCCGTTGGGATTTTAAAAAGATTTTTGAACAGGGTGTATTGGATATCATTCAGCCTGACTTGTCACATGCCGGTGGTATTTTAGAGGTTCGTAAAATTTCTGCAATGGCAGAAACCTATGATATGGCAGTAGCACCCCATTGTCCTCTGGGACCGGTTGCTTTGGCGGCTTGTTTGCAGATGGATGCTTGTACTCCCAATGCATTTATTCAGGAGCAGAGTTTGGGAATTCATTATAACGAAGGCAGCGATCTTTTGGATTATCTTAAAGACCCCAATGTATTTGATTATAAAGATGGTGTTGTGGCAATCAGCGATGCACCGGGACTTGGTGTTGAGGTAAATGAAGAGTTGATTGTTAGTCAGGCAGAAGAGCATGGATGGAAGAATCCGGTATGGAGAAACCATGACGGCACCATTGCGGAATGGTAATTGCAAGAGAGGGGTATGCTGAAAATGCGTGAAAAAATTATTGAAAAGATAGAACAGGAAAAGGTCATTGCTATTGTGCGCGGTGTTGGTGCGGAGCAATGTTTAAAGGTAGCACAGGCGCTTTACGATGGCGGTGTGCACATGTTGGAAGTTACTTTTGCACAAAACAATCCTGATTCCTTTGTAGAAACAGCCCGTGCAATTCATGAAATTGCTGAGCAATTTAGCGGTAGAATGGAAATCGGTGCAGGAACGGTCACGACACCTAAATTGGTAGAAATGGCAGCGGAGGCAGGTGCAAAGTATATTATTTCTCCTGATACCAACGTTGAAGTTATTCGTCGCACTTTGGATTTGGGACTTGTTTCCCTTCCTGGTGCAGTAACGCCCAGTGAAATTTTGGTGGCACACAATGCCGGCGCAGATTTCGTAAAGGTATTTCCGGCAGGTTCTTTCGGTCCGGATTATATCAAGGCAGTGCGAGCACCTCTTAGCCATGTAAAATTACTTGCCGTAGGCGGTGTAAACGAAAAGAACGCAGTGGACTTTTTGAAGGCAGGCGCCGTTGGTCTGGGTGTTGGCGGTAATTTGGTAAGCGCTAAGGCGATTGCCGCAGGCGAATTTGAAAAATTAACCCAAGTTGCAAAAGAACTAATGAAAGCCGTTCAATCGGTTTAATCGAAAAGAGAGGAAGAAGAAAATGAAACGTGCGATTACATTCGGAGAAATTATGATGCGCCTCAACCCGGAAGGGTATTTGCGTTTTGTCCAAGCGAATTCTTTTGAAGCAACCTATGCCGGCGGAGAGGCCAATGTTGCGGTATCTCTTGCAAACTATGGCATAGATGCAGCCTTTGTTTCTAAAGTGCCCGCACATGAAATTGGACAATGTGCTGTTAATGCGTTGCGGCAGTTCGGGGTAGATACCTCTATGATGGTTCGTGGCGGAGACCGTCTTGGAATCTATTTTTGCGAAAAGGGTGCATCCCAGCGGGCATCTAAAGTTATCTATGACAGAGCGGGTTCGGCAATTGCTCTTGCAAAGCCCGAGGATTTTGACTGGGAGAAAATCTTTGAGGGTGTAGATTGGTTCCATTTTACCGGAATTACTCCGGCATTGGGAGGAGATCTTCCGGAAATTTGTTTGGAAGCATGTAAGGCTGCAAAGGCACATGGCGTGACCGTAAGTTGTGATTTGAACTTCCGGAAAAAGTTGTGGAGCAGCCAAGAGGCAGAGAAGGTTATGTCTAAGTTGATGGAGTATGTAGATGTATGTATTGCCAACGAAGAAGATGCCAAGGATGTATTTGGTATTGAGGCAGAAAATAGTGATATTAACTCCGGAAAATTGAATCATGAAGGATATATTTCTGTAGCAAAACAACTTTGTGCACGGTTTGGCTTTAAAAAAGTTGCCATTACCTTGCGTAGCAGTATTTCTGCCAGTGATAATGACTGGGCTGGTATGCTGTATGCCGATGGAGAGGCACACTTCTCCCCGACCTATCATATGCATATCGTAGACCGTGTAGGTGGCGGAGATAGTTTTGGCGGCGGCTTGATTTATTCATTAATGACCGGAAAAAGCGACAGTGATGCCATCAATTTTGCGGTTGCAGCATCTTGCCTCAAGCATGCGGTAGAGCATGACTTTAATATGGTTAGCATCGCAGAGGTAGAATCTCTGGCAGGCGGAAACGCTTCCGGACGGGTACAGAGATAAAAAGCATTTATAAATACTATGTATAGACAGATGGGATAACCGATATCATTCGGCTATCCCATTTTTTTATAAAAATGGAAAGTCAGATTTTAAAATTTCTTCTTGGTATAAAAGAAAAGTGTATTTTGGTGGGGAAACTATCATGGATTTGAACTTTTTGGTATAAATCAAAAAGAAATAGGGATATACTATCTATAAATTCTATAGGAGGGTTTGTGGATGAGTGTTTCGTTTGCAGAAAGTAAAACCAAAGAAAATTTAATGCGTGCCTTTGCTGGAGAGAGTCAAGCCAGAAATCGGTATACCTTTGCGGCTGGTCAGGCAAAAAAGGAAAATTTGTATGCCATTGCAGAGGTATTTTTGTTTACTGCCGGACAGGAAAAGGAGCATGCAGAAATCTTTTATGAATATTTAAAGGAGTTTTCCGGAGAAACCATAGAAATTGATGGCACTTATCCGGTGGATATTTATGATAACACAGTAAAGTTACTTCGGGCCGGGCAGCATAATGAATATGAGGAACATGACGACGTATATAAACATTTTGGTGACACAGCCAAGGAGGAGGGGTTTACGGAAATTGCAGAAACCTTTTACCGAATTGCTGAGATTGAAAAGACCCACGGTGATCGTTTTGGGGATTTTGCAGATATGCTGGAAAACAATCAACTGTATAGCGCCTCCCAGTCCCGACAATGGATGTGTTTAAATTGCGGATATATTTTCGAAGGGACTCAGGTTCCTCCCAAATGTCCGGTTTGTAAACATGACAAGGGGTATTTTTTGCCGCTAGAACTTGCCCCTTATGCTAGGGGCTAAGGGGTAAAAAAACTGTTTGCCATCTTGAAAAGAATTATAAAAACGGGTTATAAGAGGGAACCTCCTATGGTAAAAACAAATACCATAGGAGGTTTTTGGCGATGTGAAAGAAAATAAAAAATAAAATCAAACCCCCAGCATCGCAGGGGCGGATGGCAGTATCCCATAGCATTTGTCTAAGTGCAGGGAGGGTGGTGTATGGGAATTTGAAAAAAAGAGATAGGAGCATGCTCAAAAATTATGCGACAAAAAAAGACAGCCGCACGTGTGCGACTGTCCGTAATTGTAATGCGGTATCAAACCTTCAAACCCTTATAGGGGTTAGTCAAACCACTAGTTTAGTAGCGGTTATGATTCCTGCATGATTGCAGGGAAAGCCCTGCGGTTATCCTAAAAGTGTGTAAAACTATACAGCACGGTTAACCTTACCCGATCTCAAACATCTGGTACAAGCATACACTTTTTTAGGGGTACCGTCCACGATTGCTCTCACCCGTCTGATGTTGGGCTTCCAAGCCTTGTTTGCCCGACGGTGGGAGTGGGAAACTTTAATACCAAAGGTTACGCCTTTCCCGCAAATCTCGCACTTTGCCATATAGATACACCTCCTTAATAGCATAAAACTAATCTCAACTCGAACTATTATAGCAGAAACCGAAAGAGAATGCAAGCACTTTTTTAAAAAAACTTATTTTTTTCATGAACCAAAGAAGGAAAATAGGATTTTCCCTTGCAAAAGGGTGTCTGTCATAGTATAATGACAGTATAAAATGGGTGGAGTATGAAGAGACCGGCTTGCCGGTATGCTGCTGCCATGAAGAGGTGTATGTGATGGAAAAGTTCAGCGTAGAACTCGGTAAAGTTGTCAATGAGATGAAACTGGAAAAACTCTATTATCCAAAGCGGGAAGTTATGGTAGAAACTGCGGATTTGAATCGTCCCGGTTTGCAGATTGCCGGATTTTTTGATTATTTTGATCCTAAACGGATTCAGGTGTTTGGGATGGTAGAGAATACCTATCTGGCTACCCTGACCTCCGAAGAGCGTTATCAACGGTTAAAGCGTTTGTTTGAAAAGAAGGTAACAGCCATTGTCTTGGCGAGAAACGGCAATGCAACACCGGAAATGATGAAATTGGCCGAGGAGTATGATACGGCTGTTTTGCGTTCGCCGCATCACACCTCCTATTTTACCAGTACCCTTAATGCCTACTTAAACGTGGAATTAGCACCGCGAATCACCCGCCATGGCGTTCTGGTCGAAGTTTACGGACAGGGTGTACTGATCATGGGCGAAAGCGGCGTTGGAAAAAGTGAAGCGGCGGTGGAACTGATTAAACGCGGTCATCGCTTAGTTGCTGATGATGCAGTAGAGATTAAGCGGGTTTCTTCTAAGTCCTTAGTGGGGTTTGCACCGGATATTATCCGGCACTTTATCGAAATTCGAGGAATTGGCATCGTGGATGTCAAAAATATTTTTGGCATGGGTGCGGTTAAAGATTCGGAAAAAATTGATTTAATTATTCATCTGGAGGCCTGGGAGCAGGGAAAGCAATATGATCGTTTAGGTTTGGTGGATGAATATACGAATATTTTAGGCCTGGATATTCCGTCCCTGACTATTCCGGTTCGACCGGGACGAAATTTGGCTGTTATTTTTGAAGTGGCAGCCATGAATAATCGTCAGAAAAATTTAGGGTATAATGCAGCAGAGGAATTGAATCGAAGGATCACAGAGCATATGAGCGATACCTTTGGGACAAACGGATAACGAATTTTTCAAGAAGCAGATAGCATAAAATGGAGGATAGAACATGAAAATCCTGGTAGACACCCATACCCACACCAGTTGCAGTCATCACGTATTTAGTTCTTTGATGGAGAATCTGGCAGCAGCAAAAGAGCGAGGATTGGAAATGCTTTGTATGACCGACCATGCGCCGGCAATACCGGATGGGGCACATCTTTGGCATTTTTATACCATGTTTGAATTGCCGGAAATAGTAAATGGGGTTCGTCTTCTCAAAGGTGTGGAGGCCAATATTTTAGATACAGCGGGGCACCTAGATATTCCGCAGGAGATACAGCCGGAGATGGAGATTATGATTGCCTCGATTCATGCTCCGTGTTATGCGCGGCGTACCCAAGAAGAAAATACCCAAACTTGGCTGAATGTGATTCAAAATCCATATGTGACGGTTTTGGGGCACAGCGGGCATCCGGACTTTCCTTATTTTCATGAACCGGTTATCGAGGCGGCCAAAGCGGCCAACAAGTGTATTGAAGTCAATAATCACTCTTTTCAGATTCGAAAAGGAAGCAGAGAGAATTGCAAACATATTTTGGAAACCTGTAAAAAGGTCGGTGCGAATATTGTGGTTAGTTCCGATGCGCATACTTGCTTTCAGGTTGGCGTTTTTGATCAGGCGCTGGAACTTTTAAAAGAGGTGGATTTCCCGGAAGAAAAGATTATGAATTTAAACGGAGCACGGTTTGAACGATATTTGCAAGGATTTCGAAGCGGGGAGGGAATGGCATGAAGAAAGAGGAGATCTTCCGGCTTGTTGCCAAAGTCGTAGGGGAGTCTCAGGTATATCTTGACGAACCAATGTGGAAGCATACCACTTTTCGAATTGGAGGACCGGCAGATTTTTTGATTACGCCATCTTCTGTGGCAGAAATTACAGAAGTTTGCCATCTTCTGAGACAGATTTCCGTGCCCTATCTTATTTTGGGGAACGGGTCTAATGTACTGGTGGGAGATCTGGGAATCCGCGGTGCAGTGATTCAGATAGGGAAGAGTTTTTCGGCCTGTACAGTAGACGGGGATAGGATGGAAGCGGAAACGGGCATCAAATTGTCCCGTTTGGCAGCCAATGCCTTGGAAAAAAATCTAACCGGCTTAGAGTTTGCGGCTGGAATTCCGGGGACCCTGGGCGGAGCTATTTTTATGAACGCAGGTGCTTATGGGGGCGAGATGAAACAGGTGATTGAATCAGTAACCTATTTGGACGGAGCGGGAGATTTGCAGACTGTGGAAGGCGGTCAATGCGAATTTGGATATCGAACCAGTATCTTTGCGGAGCATCCGGAGTTTATGATTTTAGGTTGCCGGCTACAACTAAAAGAAGGAGATCCTATAGAGATTCGGGCGTTGATGGATGACTTGGCGGAGCGACGAACCTCCAAACAACCGTTGAATTTTCCAAGTGCCGGAAGTACGTTTAAACGGCCACAGGGGGCTTTTGCCGGAAAACTGATTCAAGATGCCGGATTGATGGGGTTTCGAATTGGCGGGGCTGCGGTCTCTGAAAAACATGCCGGATTTGTGGTCAATGACCAAAATGCAACTGCACAGGATGTGCGGAGGTTGATTGCAGAAGTGCAACAGCGGGTTGCGGAAAAGTTTGATATTGTATTGCAACCGGAGGTGCGGTTTGTTGGAGAATTTTAATTCTTCCAAAAGAGGTTAGCAAACGAGGTGGGGAGATGAAATTTCTTATCATTACCGGCCTGAGTGGTGCGGGAAAATCCCAAGCGGTAAAGGCCCTGGAGGATTTGGGGTGTTATTGTGTAGATAATATGCCACCGGAATTGATTCCAAAGTTTGCCGAGATTTATTGCAGGACGGCAGAGCCACAAGAGTTGGCGGCATTGGTTTGCGATATTCGGGGCGGCAAGTTGTTTCAGGAACTGGAGGACAATCTAAAGCGGTTGACAGAACATGGCTACGAGTATGAAATTTTGTTTTTAGAAGCCAATGAAGAGGTTTTGATTAAAAGGTATAAAGAAACCCGGCGGGAGCATCCTATGGCAGTAGGAGGCCGGATTTTGGACGGAATTTGCAAGGAGCAAGAACACTTAAAAGAACTTCGAAGGAAGGCAACCCATATCATAGATACCTCCGGCCTTTCTGTCGCACAACTAAAAGGGTATATTACTTCCCTTTACGGCGAGAAACGTGATAGAGAAGGGATCATGATTCATTTAGTATCCTTTGGATTCAAATACGGGATTCCTCTGGATGCGGATCTGGTGTTTGATGTACGTTTTTTGCCCAATCCTTTTTATTTGCCTAAATTGCGGGAACATACAGGTCTAGAAACTTGTGTCCGAGATTATGTTATGGGATTTAAGCAAAGCGAAGAATTTCTCTCTAAACTTTCTCATATGATGGAGTTTTTAATTCCCTATTACATCAAGGAGGGAAGAACCCAGTTGGTGCTTGGGATTGGCTGCACAGGCGGACATCATCGGAGCATTACTATTGCTGAGGAACTGGCAAAACAACTGCAAACGGGAGGCCACAATGTGCTTATTTCTCATCGAGATATTCAAAAGAGAATTTGAGAGATTTGGAAATGAGGGGTTAGTATGAAGTCATTTTCTCAATTGACCAAGGAAGAATTGTATAAATCAGAAAACACCCGAAGTTGTTGTGATCATGCCGAACATGCCGGATTATTGTTGTTTGGAGCGGCGATTACCCGAAAATCTATAAAATTTGTCACCGAAAACCAAGATGTTCTCTCTACATACGTTGCCTTATCTCAAAGAGTTGGTATGGAGCCAAAGGTCCATCAAACCACAGAAGGAGCCCCTCGGTATATGGCGGAGTACCAAGATGCGGCTACCATTTTACAGTTGCTCCATGATTTGCAACTGATTGATGCGGGCACCGGTGTGATTCGATATCGGATTGCACCCAATGTCATTGAGCGGGAATGTTGTCGGCGGGCCTTCATGAAAGGGGCGTTTTTAGGTGGCGGAACCGTCATTAACCCCCAAAAAAATTATAATTTGGAACTGGTAACACCTTATCTGGGATTGAGTCGGGATATGCAGCAACTAGTGACCCAAGAGGGGTTTGCTTTTAAATCAGTGCGGAGAAAATCCAAATATGTTCTCTATCTAAAGAATAGCGAGAGTATTTCTGATTTTCTAAGTTACATGGGTGCCTTTCAAGCCCAGATGGAACTGCTGAATATTAAAATTGAAAAAGAGATTCGCAATGACTTTAACCGAACTGCCAATAGTGAAACGGCAAATCTGGAAAAAACCATCAATGCATCCGTAAAACAAGTACAAGCCATTGAGAGAATTCAAAAAACGGTGGGACTTGAGAGTTTGCCGGATGACCTGCGGGAAATTGCACAGTTGCGACTTGCCCATAAAGAACTTAGTTTAAGTGAACTTGGAGCTTTGCTGCATCCCCCGCTGACTAAGTCCGGGGTTAATCACCGGTTGAAAAAATTAATGCAATACGCATAGAGAAAGGAAGGGCAGACCATGGCGTTTACTCATTTGCATGCGCATACGGCATACAGTTTGCTAGATGGCGAAGGAACCATCAAAAAATTGGTAGACCGTGCCAAGGAGTTGGGACAAACTTCTCTTGCCATTACCGATCACGGAAACATGTATGGCGTGATTGATTTTTATGAATATGCCAAAGAGCAGGGAATCAAGCCTATTTTAGGCTGTGAGGTCTATGTTGCTGCCCGTAGCCGGAACGATAAGGTGCATGAATATGATGCCCAGAGTTATCATCTTATTTTACTTGCTGAGAATGATGAGGGCTATCGCAACTTAATGAAGATTGTTTCCATCGGATTTATCGAGGGATTTTATTATCGTCCCAGAATTGACATGGAGATTCTTAAAAAATATAACAAAGGAATCATTGCCCTTAGTGCCTGTATGGCAGGCGTGCTTTCTCGAAATATTTTGGCAGATAACTATGCAGAAGCCAAACGCAGGGCAGAAGAATTTGTTGCTATTTTTGGCAAGGATCGATATTTTATTGAGATTCAGGATCATGGAATATTGGAACAAAAAAAGTTAAATCGAGGTTTGATTGCGCTGGCGGAGGAGTTAGGGCTTTCTTTGGTTGTGACCAATGATGTTCATTATGTAAAGCAGGAGGATGCTGAATATCAGGATGTCTTAATGTGTATCCAGATGGGGAAAACTGTGCAGGATGAGGATCGGATGCGGATGTCCACCGACCAACTGTACCTAAAGTCGGAAGCGGAGATGGCTAAGCTATTTCCCCAGTTGCCGGAGGCGCTGGAAAACACCCAGAAAATTGCAGATCGGTGTCAGGTTGAAATTGAGTTTGGGAAATTGCACCTTCCTAAATTTGAGGTTCCAGAGGGTATGACCTCGGCGGAATATCTTCGGGAATTGACGAAACGTGGTATGGCGGAGAGATATCCTGAGGATGACGGAACGGTTGCAAATCGATTGGAATACGAACTCTCCACCATTGAACAAATGGGTTATGTTGACTATTTTTTGATAGTTTGGGATTTTATTCGGTATGCTAGGGAGAATGGCATTATGGTGGGGCCGGGGCGTGGCAGTGCGGCAGGAAGTGTGGTTTCTTACTGTTTACACATTACCAACGTGGACCCCATTCGATACGGATTGATTTTTGAACGGTTTTTGAACCCGGAACGGGTCAGTATGCCGGATATTGATATTGATTTTTGCTATGAACGCCGCGGTGAAGTTATTGACTACGTGAATCGAAAATATGGTGAGGAACAGGTTTGCCAAATTGTTACCTTTGGAACCATGGCGGCCAGGTTGGCGGTGCGGGATGTGGGCCGTGCTTTGGATATTCCCTATGGGGTGGTGGATCAGGTTGCCAAGCAGATTCCCATGGAACTCAAGATGACCATTGATAAGGCACTTAAGGTAAACTATAAGTTGGAAGAGATGTATCAAAGTGACCCGCAGATTCAAAAATTGATTGATACTGCACGGGAACTGGAGGGGCTGCCCCGTCATACATCTACCCATGCGGCCGGGGTGGTTATTACCCGGGAGCCGGTACAAAATTATATTCCTCTTCAAAAAAACGACGATGTAATTACAACCCAGTTTACCATGACCACCATAGAGCGGCTTGGCCTTTTGAAAATGGATTTTCTGGGGCTTAGAACCTTAACGGTGATTCGGGATGCCGTGGAATATATCAAAAATGAAACCGGAATCTTTATAGACATGGAGCAACTGGATTTTAGTGATACTGCTACTTATGCCATGATTTCTGCCGGTGAGACCGACGGTGTTTTCCAGTTAGAAAGTGGCGGCATGAAACAGTTTATGAAGGAACTTTGCCCCAGCACTTTAGAAGATATTATTGCGGGGATTTCTCTTTATCGGCCAGGTCCCATGGATTCGATTCCTACCTATGTTGCCAATAAGAAAAATGCGGCTAAGGTTCGGTACAAGCATCCCATGCTGGAACATATTCTGGATGTCACTTATGGCTGTATCGTCTATCAGGAGCAGGTTATGCAGATTGTACGGGAACTTGGCGGCTATTCCCTAGGCCGGGCGGACTTGGTGCGACGTGCTATGTCAAAAAAGAAAGCCGATGTCATGGAACAGGAGAGAAAGAACTTTATTTATGGCATTGAGGAGAACGGGCAAATTGTTGAGGGGGCAGTAAAGCGTGGCGTAGATGAAAAAACCGCAGCGTCTATTTTTGATGAGATGATGGATTTTGCTTCCTATGCCTTTAATAAGTCCCATGCTGCCGCTTATGCGGTGGTGGCTTATCAAACCGCATGGCTTAAGTGCCATTATCCTGTGGCGTTTTTTGCAGCGCTTTTGACCTCTTTTATCGAACATGCGGATAAAGTTACTAAGTACCTTGCGGTTATTCGCGGACATGGTATCACCGTTCTTCCGCCGGACATTAACAAGAGCGGCCGGAATTTCTCGGTAGAAAACGGCGGGATTCGGTTTGGTATGGCAGCCATTAAGAATGTAGGCGGTGCTGTGGTGGACCAGATCGTGGAAGAAAGGGAGTCCCAAGGTGTATTTGTAGGATTTCGGGATTTTTGCCAGCGTATGGCGGGCAGAAAGATCAATAAGCGTGTGGTGGAAAATTTGATTCGCAGCGGCGCCTTTGACAGTTTAGGAATTAAGCGAGCGGTGTTGATTGGTGTTTATGAGCGGGTCCTTGATGATGCGGTTAGCCAGCAAAAAGCAATTATGCCTGGACAGATCGATATGTTTTCTATGTTGGAAGAGCCTGTTGCCGTGGGAGACGATTTTCCTGATTGCCCGGAGTTTGAGGAGCGGGATATTCTGGCCATGGAAAAGGAATGTGTCGGGATGTATATTTCGGGACATCCCTTGGAACGATACAAAAAACAAATTCTTGGCTGTGCCACTGCCAAAGTACAGGAAATTCAGGAAGATGAAGAACGGCGCTTTAGTATTGGAAGTAAGGTGCGACTGGCAGGAATCATTACCCGGGTGCGCAATCAAGTGACCAAAAAAGGCGAGATGATGCGGTATGTGGAATTGGAGGATTTGACGGGTTCTATAGAAGTCCTGGTCTTTCCCAGCCTTTTGCGGCGGTTTGATTCCTTATTGCAAAGCGAACAGATTGTGGTCATAGAAGGGAATTTGGATCTTGGAGAAGATGCGCCCCCTAAATTGCGCTTAGAGAGCATATCCCTTTTGGAGGAGACACGGCCTTTTGAAAAAAGTCCGCAAAAGCGGCGTTTGTATCTCCAGTTGCAGAGCACAGAAACAGAAAAGGCCGAACAAGTGAAAGCGTTTCTGCGGCAGAATCACGGAACCGTGCCGGTATTTTTGCATTACAAGGATAAAAAAGAAACCTTGGCGGCTCCCGAGAGTTTGTGGGCTGCGGCCTCTTTGGAGGATCTTCGTCAGTTAGCAATGCTTCTCGGCGAAGAAAATGTTAAATTGGTTGAAAAAGAATGAGGGAATGTGAACGATGCAAACAGATGCAGAGGAAAAAAAGATATCACTTGCAGGCATGAAGCCATATTTAAAGAGAATCCGGGAACTAGACAAAATCTGGATTTACGACGTGATAGATTCTACCAATAATGAAGCAAAACGCCGTGCTATGGCAGGTGCACCGGATGGAACCGTCGTTTTGGCAGATTCCCAGACTGCAGGCAGAGGCCGGCAAGGGAGAAACTTTTACTCTCCGGCGGACAGCGGTGTATATTGCAGTATTTTGCTGCGACCGTCGCTCTCTATAGAGGATGTTGTGCAAATTACAGTGGCGGCTTCGGTGGCGGTGGGCCGGGCGATTTCTTCTGTGGTGGGGCAATATCCGCAGATTAAATGGGTCAATGATCTATATATGGAGGATCGAAAGGTATGTGGGATTCTGGCAGAGATGGTGCAAGAACCCAAAACCGGAAAGGCTGCAGTGGTGGTTGGTGTGGGCATCAACTGTACCACAGTATTTCCTGAAGAATTGCAGGAAATTGCAGGGAATCTACCGCAAACCCAAAACAGTGCTGTGCTGCGGAATCGGTTGGCAGCGGAACTCATTTATCGGATTTCCTGTTTGGAAGAAATGATTTTACAGGGCGATTTTTTGGAGGAATATCGGGAACATTCCATGGTAATTGGCAAGTATGTTACCCTTTTAAATGAGCCGGAGCGTTGCTATTTTGTCAAAGGGATAGGAGAATCCGGAGAATTGCTTTTGATCGATGAAAGAGGAGAGATGCGAAGGCTGAGCAGCGGAGAAATTAGCATTCGGCTTACCGTTGACAAAACAAAAAAGCCGTGATAACATAACAATAGTTGGGTAAACTGAGATAGAAACCATTAGAAAAGGAGCGGTTAATCATGGGAATGAAATGGATAGATTATGAAACGCGGCCTTGTTCCTGTGGGCGGAAAGGAGAAGCCACAACATGGAAGGTGTTGGGGGTGCTGGGCCTTTTAGCAGCCGGCGTATTTGCTTTCCTCAGTTTTTGCTTAAAGAGGAAAAGTGATCGATACAGGGATGCGTTGATTGATTTGAGCGATCAAATCCCCGATGATGAGGATCGGCGTAATCAATGGCAGAGTGCACATGCACCGGCCAATCGGAAAACGGTAGAGGAACGCCTGACTGAACAACGGGTTTACGAAGCCTAAGAAAGGGATTGTTTCCGGAAGGAGAAGAAGGGTATGCGGAGAAAGGGAAATAGACTTTTTGTGTGCAAAAACTGCGGTGCAGTAGAACGTGTAAAGAAACCGCATTGTGGCTATTGCGGTGCCGTGATCGGCGATGACAAATTGATATTGAAGGTGACCGACGGTAGCGCGATAATCCGCAAAGGAACACGGTTGGGAGCATCCGCGGATTCTGAAAAGCCAAAAAAGGTAACCACCCTTAGCATCCTTTCTTTGATATTCGGGATTTTGGCGGTATATGCTATGACCGGACGGCTTTGGGACGGTGGTATTCTGGTCAGCGTGGCTGCATTGGTTTTAGCAATCATCAATTTTTGCCAAAAAAGAGGCGGCACTGTTTTGGCGGCTATCGGCCTTGGCCTGGGGATTTATGTTCTATTTTGGAGTTTCTTTTGGATCTTCCTGTCTGCGGCTTATTATTTTTAAAAGTAAGAGGAAAATATCCTTGATATTTTCCTCTTTTTATGTTATACTATTTGCATCATGTTAAATCGGGGCGGTAGCGGTGCCTTGTAACCCTCAATCCGCTATAGGGGGGATGAAAACTTGCCATGAGGGATGGCCGTGTCCGGTCTGACTCTGTTCAAGTGGTGTTGACGGTTTGGTCTTACGCAATTGAAACCTGTGAACCTCGTCAGGGCGGGAACGCAGCAGCGATAAGCAGTTATTTTGATGTGCCGTGAGGGTGCCAAACCTGAGCTTGCTGTTCAGAGTGCGCGGGTATGGTTATTTCGAAGGTAAGCACATGATTTTTTTATTTATCAAGAATCCTTATAAAAATGGTGGTGAATTGAGTTATGTCAGAGTCTTATCAAGCCCTTTATCGTAAATGGCGGCCAATGACCTTTGAAGATGTAGTCGGGCAGAACCATGTGTCCGATACCTTGAAAAACGGAATCGCCACCGGAAGGATTGCCCATGCATATTTGTTTTGCGGGACGCGAGGAACAGGAAAAACTTCCACAGCCAAGATTTTTTCCCGTGCAGTCAATTGCGAGAATCCCAAGAATGGAGAGCCGTGTAATGAGTGTGCTACTTGCCGCGGGATTTTGGAGGGCAGTATTTTAGATGTTTACGAAATGGATGCTGCCAGTAACCGTAGTGTGGAAAATATCCGGGAAATTCGGGATGAGATCGTTTATACTCCGGCGGGATGCACCTATAAAGTTTATATTATCGATGAAGTTCATATGCTCACCACAGAGGCCTTTAATGCATTGTTAAAGACCTTGGAGGAACCGCCGTCTCATGCATTATTTGTGCTGGCCACTACAGAACCCCACAAAATTCCGGCTACCGTGCTTTCCAGATGTCAGCGGTTTGATTTTCGTCGGATTGGTGTGGAAGAAATTGCGAAAAGGCTTACAAAGATTGTAGAGGCGGAAGGAATTTTGGCCACGCCGGATGCGCTAGAACTAGTGGCGGAACTGGGTGATGGATCCATGCGGGATGCATTGAGTATCCTGGATCAGTGTGCTGCCTTTGGACTGGATCAACTAACCAGTGAAAAGGTGACAGAAATTGTAGGGGTTGCAGACCCTAAGGCGTTGTTTGCGGTGGCTGCGGCAGTGGCCTCGGCAGATACCGCTAAGGCGTTGCTTTGTGCCCATGATTGTTTCCAAAAAGGCAAAGAGGTTCAAAACTTCCTGGAAGAATTGACAACGCACTTTAGAAGTTTATTGATTTGCAAATCGGCAGAAAATCCGGCCCAACTCTTAGAACGAACGGCAGAGGCGGCGCTGCGGTATCAGGAACAGTCCCGTCAGTTTTCGGTGGAACAGTTGCTGTATATGATCAAAGTTTTGGGAGAAGCGATTTCGCAGGCAAAGTGGATGTCGGCACCACAGGTAGCGGCGGAAACTGCACTGGTAAAACTTTGCAATCCGGCCTATACCACCGAGCCGGAGGCACTTTTGGCTCGGATTGAGAAACTAGAACGATTGTTGGCAAAGGGAAGCGATTTTTCATCAGCATCGGCTTTGCCGGTTGCAGAAGAAACTAAACCGGAGGAAAAGCCGCCATGGAATCTGCCAAAAGAGGTAGAGGATTCTATATCCAAACAAACCAAAGAGGTGCCGAAAGAAAAGCCACTATCAGAAGAAGCGGATGTTTGGGATCTTTGGGCGGAGGCACTACAGGAAGTCAAAAAAGAGAGCAAGGCATTGTTTGCCTTTTTGTATAATGCGAAGGCTTTCCAAAGGGGAACGTGTATCGAATTAGAGTTGGACAATCAAATTGCCTATAACAGAATTGCAAAGCCGGAAGGATTGCAATATCTTGGAAACTTATTTAGCCGCATCAGTGGAGAAACGCTACAGGCAAAGGCCTTCCTGGCGGGAGAGCGGCAAAGAGAGACAACGCAGTCCATGGATATTTTGGATTTGGCCCAAAAAAAGAATATATTTGGAGATAAAATGACCATTATTGAGGAATAGAATTAGGAGGAGAGAAGAGATGGCAAAAGGTGGTTTTCCCCGCGGTATGGGCGGAGGCGGAAATATGAGTCAGATGATGAAGCAGGCTCAAAAAATGCAGGAACAAATGATGAAGATGCAGGAAGAGATGGAGTCGAAAAATTATGAGGCAACTGCCGGCGGCGGTGCGGTTCGGGTTGTAATCTCCGGAAAGAGAGAGTTGCAGGAAATCGAATTGAAGCCGGAAGTTGTAGATCCTGATGATGTTGAGAT
>JAZRPL010000125.1:0-1320 GCA_045649245.1 Ructibacterium sp. | reverse complement strand
AAAATGAATATTATGGTTGACGCCTGCAGGAAAAGCTTTGCTGCCGAAGGAGTAACACTCTCAGGTTTCCGTTATGGATGAGGACTGTAGGCTGACATAACTTTGGAGAATCTCATTTAGTTGAGTGCCGAAGGTGCAAGGTGCGAAAGTCACTTAATCTCTCAGGCAAAAGGACAAAGTTTCTGAATTCTTTTCTATTTATGGAAAGCATAGTACTCTGCCTTTTTATACCGGATTTATGACGAATCGCATCTCGGTGCGATTCGTTTTTATTTTGTTTTAGGGGGAAAAATAATGGATGTAATCGTTGAGAAGATCGCACAGATAAACGGAACCTTGAACAATTTTATTTGGGGATTGCCCGGACTGGTGCTGCTGATCGGAACAGGCCTGTTGCTCACTGTATGCACGAAGGTCTTTCAGGTGTCTCATTTGAAGCATTGGTGGAAGGAAACGATCGGCAGTCTATTCAGAAAGGACAGCACCTCTACCAAGAAAACGGATAAGAAATCCATATCCCAATTTCAGGCACTTTGTACGGCACTTGCTGCCACTGTTGGCACCGGTAATATTGCCGGCGTAGCGGCCGCTATTGTTGTTGGCGGCCCGGGTGCGGTGTTTTGGATGTGGATCGCTGCTTTTCTTGGCATGATGACCAACTACTCCGAAAACGTCTTGGGTATCTATTACCGTCGCCGCAATGCTAACGGTGAATGGTCCGGCGGTCCTATGTACTATCTAAAGGATGGCCTCGGGAAGAAGAAGGGCTGCAGAAGTGTGGCAACAGTTCTGGCGGTTCTTTTTGCGGGCTTCGCAATTTTGGCGTCCTTCGGAATTGGTAATATGGGTCAGGTCAACAAGATCGTACTGAATATGGAAAGTGCCTTTTTCTCCAACGTCAGTTTGAATGTGGGCAATTTGAATATCATCAACTTATGTATCGGTCTTGCACTGCTTGTGATCGGTGCCTTGATCATTATTGGAGGACTTCAGCGAATTGCATCTGTGGCAGAGCGTGTTGTGCCCATTATGGCGCTTTCGTATATTGTATTCGGTATGATTGCAGTGGGAATAAATTACGAGATGATCCTGCCTGCCTTTGCATCGATTTTTAAATTTGCTTTTGGCATCAAGGCTGTAGCGGGTGGTGCTGCCGGTGTAGCCATCAAGCAGGTGGTGGTGCAGGGCTGCAAGCGCGGTGTGTTTTCCAATGAGGCGGGACTTGGCTCCTCTGTTATGGTGCATTCTTCGTCGAATGTAAAGGAGCCCGTTAGACAAGGTATGTGGGGTATTTTTGAAGTATTTTTCGATACGATGATC
>JAZRPL010000124.1:0-38742 GCA_045649245.1 Ructibacterium sp. | reverse complement strand
CCCGCTTGCAGACTTTGGAAAATCGCACAATGTTCACTATCCACCGGCAAAAGCCGAACTCCGTGCTGCCGGACTGCATCCATAAAAATAGAGCCCGCCGTAACCAGGGTTTCCTTATTGGCAAGGGCAATATCCTTTCCTGCCTCTATGGCACGCAGGGTAGGCAGTAATCCGGAGAACCCCACAATGGCCGAGAGCACCATCTCCGCACCGGTTTCTGCCGCCAGATAGCAAAGACCCTCCTGCCCCGAAAGAATTTTACAGTCGGTATCTGCCACCATGGCCTTTAAGGTCCGGGCAGCAGCCTCCTCGGGAACCGCCGCAAAGGCTGGCCGAAACCGCCGAATCTGTTCCTCCAGAAGTTTTAGATTTTTGTTTCCGGACAAACCCACTACCTGAATCTCCCGGATGCCCCGCAACTCCTCCACCACTTCCAAAGCCTGGGTGCCGATGGAACCGGTAGAACCTAAAATCACAACTTTCATAAATGTCTTACCCCTTTGGTAAGCAACCTGCGGTTACTTTATTTTATGCCAAATCTTTGGTTTCATTACAGCCAAATGTTCACTTTCAACAAAAGCAGGAAGATGACAGGGGCCACCAAAAGGATGCTGTCACAACGATCCAAAATCCCGCCATGGCCGGGCAATAACTTACCAAAATCCTTAATCCCATACTGACGTTTTATCATAGAGGCTACCAAATCCCCGATTTGGGAAATAACCGCCGCTACCATGCCCAATACAAACAACCAAACCAAACTCATCTGCCGGCCTTGCAATACTGCGGCAAATCCATAGTTTACAATGACACCAAACAGGATAAAACTCAAGCCGCAGCCAATCACACCGCCGATGGCACCGGCAATGGTCTTCTTGGGGCTGATGTCGGGACAAAGTTTTGGTCCGCCAATCGCCTTGCCGGTAAAATAGGCAGAGGAATCCGTCATAAATGCACCGACAAAGACCAGCCATATGTAGATGTTTCCAAACTCCATATTCCGGATATAAATAATATGGGAAAGAAAATAAGGAATATAAACAAGGCCTATGGTTAACAGTCCCAGATGCTCCCATGTAACCTTTTTATTTCCGGCTAAAAATAAGACAAACAGGACTACCATATAAAGATATACCAATAAAAGCACCGTTTCCGGCTGAATATAAATGCCGGCGGGAATGATGATAGCAGCCAGATATCCCAAAATACAAATCGTCTTTTGGGTATGAATCCCTACCGCATGATAATATTCGTGCATACCAACAATCGCCGTTGCCATCACCGCCAGCATCATAACCGGCGTAGGACAAAAGAGCAAGCCAATAATCATCGGCAATCCAATGACTGCTGTTAGAACCCTTTTTTTCAAAGAAGCATCCATCTTATTTTACCCCTCCAAACCGTCTGTCCCGATTTTGATAATCGAAAATCGCCTTTTTCATATCCGACTCTTTAAAGTCCGGCCAGCAGATATCACTATACCAGAACTCAGCATAGGCCGCCTGCCACAACATAAAGTTTGAAAGCCGCTTTTCGCCGCTGGGACGGATAATCAAGTCCACCTCCGGCAAATCCGCCATATCCAGATAAGCACCGAAGGTTTTTTCGTCAATCTCCTGGAGTGGACATTTTTCCTGGATCACATCTGCACAAAGCCGGCGTGCCGCCCGAACAATCTCATCCCGACCTCCATAGTTTAATGCGATATTGAGCACCATGCCGGTGCCCGTGGCCGTTACCGCCTCTGCATGGTGAATGGCTGCCTGAATTTTCTCGCTCAAGGGGGAAATATCTCCGCTGATCTTTAGCCGCATATTCCGCCCCCGGAATTTTTCTTCCACCATCATCAGATAGTCATACAGCAACTCCATCAGGGCATCAATTTCTTTTTGCGGCCGTGCCCAGTTCTCGGTGGAAAAGGCATATACCGTCAGTGCCTCTACCCCAATCCCATTACAGTAATCGCAGATATTCTCTAAAATATCCGCTCCTCGCTTATGCCCGGCAGAACGAGGAAGCCCCCGCCGCTTTGCCCACCGGCCGTTGCCGTCCATAATAACGCCAATATGCCGAGGAATCCGAGATAGATCTAACTCCATGGTTTCTTTCTTTTTTCTTAAAAACACTATGAATCCCTCCATATGAGATAGGGAATAGAGGACAGACCCTCTATTCCCTGCAACAACCAAGCCATCTTTTGGGCTTAAACCTCTAGGATTTCCTTTTCCTTTGCCGCTACAATACCATCGATCTCTTTGACAAATTTATCGGTCAATTTCTGTACTTTTTCCTCTAAATCCTTCAAATCATCCTCGGTAATTTCGTTAGACTTTTTCATCTTTTTAAACTGTTCCAAAGAATCCCGGCGAATATTTCGTACTGCAACTTTCGCCTCTTCGCCTCGCTTGGATACACCTTTGCTCAATTCCTTACGCCGTTCCTCAGTCAACGGCGGGAAATTAAGGCGAATGACCTTACCGTCGTTATTGGGATTAATCCCTATATCCGATGCCAAAATGGCCTTTTCGATATCCTTAAGTACCGATACATCCCAGGGCTGCACCACAATGGTCCGTGCCTCCGGAACCGAGATGGTTCCCACCTGTGCCAGCGGCGTTTGTGCTCCGTAATATTCCACTGTAATTTTATCCAAAATCGCCGGATTGGCTCTTCCGGCACGGATAGATGCCAAATCCCCCTCCAGAGAAGCGATGGCTTTATTCATTTTATTTTCAGTATTCTTCATGTTTATTCTCCTCTTGTTTGATTTATCTGCTTACCAAGGTTCCAATCTCTTCGCCCATAACCGCCCGTTTAATATTCTCGGGATCGTCCAGGCCAAAGACCAGAATCGAAATATCGTTGTCCATACAAAGAGAGGTTGCGGTAGAATCCATAACGCCCAACTGCCGATTCAGCACCTCGATGAAACTCAAAGATCCAAACTTTTGTGCTGACGGATTCAGGTTAGGATCACTATCATAGACACCGTCTACCTTTTTGGCAAGAAGGATAACCTCCGCATCAATCTCAGCAGCACGCAAAGCCGCTGCTGTATCGGTAGAGAAGAAGGGGTTTCCTGTGCCACAGGCAAAGATAACAACTCTGCCCTTTTGCAGATGGCGTACCGCCTTTAATCGAATATAGGGCTCGGCGATTTGCCGCATCTCAATGGCAGTCTGCACCCGGCTCTCCACGCCCAACTGTTCCAAAGCATCCAAAAGTGCCAGAGAATTAATAACCGTTGCCAACATTCCCATGTGATCCGCCCGGGAACGGTCCATACCTTCGCCGGTCCGGCCACGCCAGAAGTTACCGCCGCCGACTACAATGGCAATCTCCACACCCATCTCGTGGCAGTCCTTAATCTTTTCTGCAATGGCATTGATGGTGGGCTGGTCCAATCCAAACCCTTTATCGCCTGCCAATGCTTCCCCGCTGATCTTCAGCATGACCCTTTTGTACTTTGGTTTACTCATTTGCATCCTCCCCTTATTTTCTTTATTCTACGATTTCCTGACCTGGCCCTGCAGTGCTATTGCTTTTGGCCGTTGCCGTGGGCGCACTGCTTTTTGTGGCAGTCGCCGTTGGCTTACTGCTAGTGCTGCTTTGGGAGGCCGCTGTATTCTTTTTTGCCGACGAGGTAGCCGTTGCACCGGGTTTGGCAGACGGAGCAGCCGTTGCACCGGCCTTCGCCGAATCGGTCCCTTGATACCTTGTCAATTCGGTTTCTAAAATTGTGATTTGATCCTGCAGAAGTTGTACATCCTCCCGCAGTTTTTTGTTTTCATTTTCCAAAGAATCCCCATCCATCTGTGCGGCCTTTGCTGATTCGATCATCACCTGAAAAGAGCAGGTAAAAGACGCAAGAAAAACGCCCATTGCAATAAAAATAATGCCAAAGACGGTCAAAACCTTTCTTCCTTTACTGCTCCTTCCGCCCATGGAGGACATCTGTGTTTCTTCTCGCATACTGCCAATCCTTTCTCTTTGCCGCCTGTCCGCCGGTGCAGCATCGCCGAAACTTTCTCGGCAACCATGGTTATCTTAAATGCCCACCGCCTGGAAACACCCATGACAAGCGTCCGCAAACTATCTATCCGGCAACAACTTTGTTCTCTGGTTATTTTATTTAGTATAGCATACCCCTATGTTTTTTTCAAGAAAAATTTCTGCAGGGTTTCTATTTTCTTCTGCGGTACTGACGCCGTCTTTGATTAACCCGCCGAACCCGCTTAATCTCACGGAAAACACCAATTACCACCAGAAGCAAAAATCCTCCCAGAACCGTCAATACCAAATAACAGATCCCTCGAATCAGCCGAAATCCCCACAGCCATTCGCCAAGGGCCAATGCCGGCCAGAAGAAACTGCGCTGAACGTCTATGTCTGCGCAAATCTTCCCCTCGCCCAGTTCCTGACCGTCAAGGAGCACCGAAACCGTCCCCACCTCTTCTCCCTTGGCAAGGGGTGCTTTCAAACTTTCAGGCAAGTTAAGCCGAAACTCCAACCGATCCGCAGCCGTCCCCTTTGGCACTACAACTGCCACCTGTTCCAAGGCCGAAAGGGTTACACTGTCCCTGCGTTTAGCCTGTTTAACTCGGATTTCGCCTACAATTTGGTTTTTGGAGATGGCCGAAATCTGTTCATAGGCCGAAAACCCATATTCCAGCATTTTGATACTGTTTAAATGGGAATCGCTTACCTCTTTCCCATGGAACAACACCGAGATCAGTTCCATCCCTTTGCTCTCAGCGGAAGCCACCAAACAATTCCCCGCCTGGGAGGTATGTCCGGTTTTGATTCCCGTTGCTTTGGGATAATAAAAATCCGTATAGCGCATGGTAGAAACCAAACCATTGGTATTAATGTAATACCGTTGCTCCGGAGTTTTATTGGTAGGGGGCATCTTAATATGGGCAATGTCCACAATGTTCCGAAAGATCTCGTTTTCCATGGCCGCCCTGGCGATTTCCGCCATATCTGCCACGGTAGTATAATGGTTTTCGTCGTGTAAACCGTGGGGGTTTACAAAATGGGTATCTTTTAGCCCCAAGCCTTCAGCCTTGCGGTTCATCCTCTCCACAAAAGCCTCCTGACTCCCTGAAATCCTATAAGCAATGGCCATGGCCGCATCATTGCCGGAAGGAATCATCAACCCTTGCAGCAACCGCTCCATAGAGATTCTCTCCCCTTCTTTAAGGGCCATATTGCTCCCATCCCACGCCAGACCTTCCAACATCTCCGGCGTAATCTCCACTTCTTCCTCTAAGGTAACCTCCCCCCCATGGAGCGCATCCAAGGCTACCAACGCCGTCATAACCTTGGTCGTGCTAGCGGGGAACATCCGCTTTTGACTGTGGGCGGCAAAGAGAACATTCCCTGTTTTTCCCTCAATCAAAATACCGGCTTCTCCCTCTCCCAGAGTCGGCACCTCCGGTTCATCGCTCTGAGTGGTTTTCTCTGTACTTTGGGTGTTTTTCGTTTCTACTGCTTGGACTGTCCACGCTGGCACCAAAACATCCGGTCCGCCGCCGCTTAACAAGACCACAGACACCAAGACTGCCAGCCAGTTTCGACTCTTCCACGCCTTCAATCTCATCGTTCCTTTCCGGTTTCTCTCTTTTCCCTTTCCAATCGTTCCCGCTCCGCTTGGGATAGCCGCACATACTGGGGAACCAACGCCTCATAGGGCACGGTTTCTCCCCGAGCCGCCATGGCAAATCCCAACTCTGCCACCGACGCACCCAGATTCATATTCTGCATCCTTGGGGCAAACATCGCCTGTTCTCCAAGAAACTTCTCTATCGTTTCCCGAAACACCAAAACCCCGTCGCCGCAAAAGAGGATGGGCAATTCCTGAGCTTTGAGTTCTTCAAGCAAAACATCGATACCAAGAGCACGGTCTTCGCAAAGCCGCTGCAACTGCCGTCCGCCTCGAAACAAGGCGTTATACACCTGTTCCCGTCTGGCATCTAAGATAGGACAAATAATACCTTCAAAAACTGCTACATTATTGGCAAGTGCATGCAGGGTAGAAACCGCCGCACAGGGTTTTTTAAGCCCCTGTGCCAACGCCTTGGCTGTAGCAACCCCGATTCGAACGCCGGTAAAAGACCCCGGCCCTACCGCTGCCGCAAAACAGTCTACCTCGGCAGGTTCTTTTTCGGCTTGCCGGAACATCTCGGCAATCTGCGGCATCATCTTTTGAGAATGGGTTTGTCCGTTATGAATTACCGTCTGTGCCAGCAACTTGTCATCATCCATCAAGGCCGCCGTTGCCGTTATACAGCAGGTATCAATTCCAAAAATCAGCATAGTATAATCTCCCTGTAATTTTCACCTTTTTCCGGATCCTTTCTAAAGGTAATCCGAAGGGTATCTGCGGGCAAAATATCCCGAACATTATCCGCCCACTCAATCAGGCAAATGCCCCTGCCAAAAAGATAATCATCCATCCAGTCGCATTGCTCTAAGGTAGGATTTTCCAGTCGGTATACATCAAAATGATAAACGGGGACTTTCCCATCGTATTCATTAACCAACGTAAAGGTGGGACTGACCACCTCATCACCGTCACCGAAAAAATCCAGCACCCCTTTCACAAAGGCGGTTTTACCGGAACCCAATTCGCCAAGAAGGGCAACCACGGCACCGGGAGCAAGTTCCGCCGCAAGGTTGTATCCCACCGCACGGGTTTGCTTTGGGCTTTCTGTCTCAAATTTCCGCATTTTGCCATTCCTCCGTCCCTATTTCCTATTCTCTTTTATTATATAAATTCCCTTTGATAAAGTCAATATAAACTATTGCAAAACCGACAATTTTCTACTATAATAGAACGTAAGAAGATTTGCCCAAAGGGCAAAAGAAAGGATACAAAATCCATGAACCGAATTGATAAAATCAATTATTACCTAGACATCGCTGAAACCGTCATCGAACGGGGGACTTGCCTGCGCCGGAACTTCGGCGCCATCATTGTCAAAAACGACGAAATTGTTTCCACCGGCTATACCGGCGCACCTCGCGGTCGGAAAAACTGTTCCGATTTGGGTTACTGCACCCGGGAAAAACTGCAAATCCCCCGGGGGGAACGCTACGAACTCTGCCGGAGTGTACACGCAGAAGCCAACTGTATCATCTCGGCGGCGCGGCGGGATACCATTGGTTCCACCCTATATTTGGTGGGCAAAGACGCCCAAACCAAAGAACTGGTCCAAAACGCCAGCAGTTGCGCTATGTGTAAAAGGCTGATCATCAATGCGGGCATTGAGACCGTGATTGTTCGTAATACCCCCACCGAATACACCGTCATTCCGGTATCCGACTGGATTGAAAACGACGATTCCATCTCAGGTACACGGGGATATTAAAAGACCCATGACAAAGCCGGGCAAACCATATGGTTTGCCCGGCTTTTATTATAACAACGCTTGTTGAACCGCTATTTTATCTTTTTCCAATTGCTGCTTTAACTGCTCTATACTCTCAAATTGGACAATCTCCCGCAGATAACGCCGAAAGCGGACTGCGATTTCCTTCCCGTACAAATCTCCGGAGAAATCCAGTAAATGACTCTCGATACAGGGTTCCTCTCTCCCCACCGTAGGCCTTGCCCCTACATTGGTAATGGATGGATACCACTTCTCCTCCACCTTAGTCTCGGTAAGGTACACTCCAAAACCGGGCAGAAGTAACTCCTTTGGTAATTCCAGATTGGCGGTGGGAAACTCCATTGCTCTTCCCACTTGATGCCCTGGCACTACCTGTCCCTCTACCGAGAACCATCTGCCAAGACACTTTGCCGCCTCTTCCATTTTGCCGCCGGCAATCAACCTTCGAATCCTGGTGCTGGACACCGGCTCCTCCTGTACCGTCACACAAGGAACCCCGCAAACCCGAATCCCAAGAGGGCCTCCCAATTCCTCAAGGAGGGCAAGATCCCCACGGCCGCACCGGCCGAATCGGTAGTTAAAGCCGGCCACGCCATAACGAGCGCCCAGCCTTTTTTTCAAATAATCCTCTACAAAGACTTCCGGAGAAATCTTAAGATATTCCGGCGTGAATTCTTCGGCGACAGCAATCTCAACACCCAACTCTTGTAGAATTTCCAATCTCTTGGCCAGTGGATTGACATAGGGAATTTCCCTGCCATCTAGCACACTCTTTGGTTGGTTAACAAAGAAATATACCAAAGAAGTTAAACCCTCCCGCTTGGCCGTCTCCACCACCTTGCGGATAATGGCTAAATGGCCGATATGCATGGCATCAAAGCCACCCAGAGCCACTGCGGTATCTGAAAATCCAAGGCCGGATTCCCAAAGATTTTTTCCTGATTCTTGTAAAAAAACCTGCACCGCAACTCCTCCGATCCGCCTTATCCTTGGTAAAATGTTTTCTCGATTTTCAAAAGTCCTTGTTCCACACGGGAGATGGTTAGAAAGGTTCCATCCTCGCCATAGACCCGATACCTTTTCCCTTCCTCTATGCCGGAAGTGCGGACCTGTCCGCCGTGGCGAACCCGCTCCGCCTTTCTCTCAGCCAGAATCAGTGCCGGAAATTCCTCAAACACTTGATCCACACGGGTCAAAAAAGAAAAGTCCCCTGCCGATACGGCTGCCTCCACCTCTTCTAAGGTGACAGCGTTAGGCAATCCAAACCGTCCCGATCTGGTACGGCAAAGTTCTGCCATGTGGGCAAAACACCCCAATCTTTCCCCCATATCCTGACAAAGGGTCCTTATATACGTTCCTTTGGAGCATACTACCCGCATGGTAAACCAATCTTCTTCCAGATTTATTTCCAAAATCTCAAGTTCTTTAATCTGCACAGGACGAGGTTTTCGCTCTACCGTCTGACCTTTTCGGGCCAACTCATAGAGTTTTTTCCCGTCCTGCTTAATGGCAGAATACATGGGGGGAATCTGGAAAATCTCCCCCACAAAGGCCTGTGCCACCTTGTAAATATCTTCTTGGTTTATATGAACCTCTGCGGTTCTAAGTACTGTTCCCGATGCATCCTGGGTGTCGGTTTCTGCCCCCAAAGCAACTTTGGCCACATACTCTTTTTCTGTGGCTGTCAACAACTCTGCCGCTTTGGTTGCACATCCCACACAGATGGGTAGTACTCCTGTGGCATCAGGGTCCAGCGTCCCGGTATGGCCGATTTTCTTCATAGACAGAATCCGCCGCAAACGGGCAACCACATCATGGGAGGTAAACCCTTTGGGTTTGTTGATATTGATAATGCCGTTCATACTTTGTCCTCTTTCCATTGCTTTTCAATCTCACCCAAAAGTTCTTCCATCAACGCCGAAACGGTCTGGCCGGAAACATGGTATCCACTGGCACGAACATGACCGCCTCCGCCAAAGGCAGCGGCGATTTCTGCTACATTCACCAATCCGTTTGAACGCAGGCTTACTTTATATACGTCCGGCTCCCGTTCCCGGATATAGACCCCCACCGCAACACCTTCCATGCTGGAGGGCAGGGTTACAATACCGCCGGCTTCGGATTCTTCTAGTCCCGCCTCTTCAAAATTCTCACGGGAGAGATACAAGGCACAAACCTTCCCTTCTGCATAAAACTGCAGTTGCTCCAAAGCCGTCCGCATCAGGGCATAATATTCCCTTGTTTTGGTATGGAAGATCCGCTTGGAAATCTCCGCAAAGTCCACACCGGTCTCTATAAGGCTTGCTGCTCTTTGCAGGGTTTTGGGCGTCACACCGGGATACTGGAACCTGCCGGTATCACAAACCATCCCCAGATACAGATTATGGGCAACATCTTTGGTCAACGGACAGCCCATTTCCTCATAAAGTTTGATCATTAACTCAGAGCATGAGGAAATATCCTCCACTACCGTTTGTCCGGCAAAGGGATGATGAGTCACATGATGATCCACCGCCACAGTGTTTGGATGCTTTGCAAACAAGGGGGCATACTCTCCCAGCCGGTCACTGTCGGCACAATCTACCGCAGCCAACAAGTCACAGTCCTCGATTGAAAGCCCGCACATCTCCTTACCCCGAACCATGGCATACGCCGCCCGGTCCGGATGGGCCGTTAAAAACACCTCTGCCTGTTTTCCCATGGCAATCAGGGTTAATTTTAAAGAATAAGCACTGCCCATGGCATCCCCGTCCGGGTTCTCATGGGCAAATATTCCGATTTTTTTCGCTGCACGAAACAGCGATATCATCTCTTCAAACATACCGCATACCTCTCGATGACCGTTTGGCAATTCATCTGTCCTTCTTCTTACAAATCCTTCAAAATCTCGTTGATATAAGCCCCATAGGCAATGGAATTGTCCAATTCAAAAGTAAATTCGGGCGTGTTGCGCAGGTTCAGCCGCCGGCCGATTTCCCGACGGATAAACCCGCTGGCACTGCGCAAGGCAGCAATGCCGTCCTTTTGTGCTGCCTCGCTTCCCATCATACTAATATACGCCTTTGCAAATTTTAAATCCTTGGTAACCCGAACCGCTACCACCGAAACCATCGCCGGCAGCCGAGGATCCTTGAGATCCCGTAAAATGGCGCTGAGTTCCCGTTTGACCTCTTCGGAAATCCGGTCTATTCTACTGTAATTTGCCATAGTTCCTCCTTCGGCAAAAGGCGGCCACGCCGCCTTCTTTGCCGATTGCTTATATTTCCACCTGCTCCATCACATAGACTTCGATAATATCCCCGTCTTTAATGTCGTTAAACTTTTCAATGCTGACACCGCATTCATAGCCGGCAGCCACCTCTTTGGCATCGTCCTTAAACCGCTTTAAAGACCCAAGCAGACCTTCATGGATGACAATGCCGTCCCGCACAACCCGAACCTGACTGTTTCGCTGTATTTTACCGTCTAACACATATGCACCGCCAATGGTACCAATACCCGAAACCTTAAAGGTGGTTCGAATCTCTACGTGGCCGATCACCGCCTCACGGAAAGTAGGTGCCAACATTCCCTTCATGGCTTTTTCAATATCCTCAATGGCATCATAAATGACACGATAAAGCCGGATATCGATATCTGCACTCTCTGCCGCCTCAGCCGCACCCGTCGCCGGACGTACGTTAAAGCCGACAATAATGGCGTTAGACGCACTGGCCAACATCACATCGGATTCGGTAACCGCACCCACAGCACCGTGAATGATATTCACCCGTACCTCGTCGTTGGAAATCCGCTCCAAAGACTGCCGTACCGCCTCCACGCTGCCCTGGACATCGGCCTTGACAATGATATTCAAATCCTTCATCTTGCCGGCCTCAATCTGTTCAAACAGATTATCCAAAGAAACCGCAGTTGCAGCCTTCTGCCGCTCCTGCTTGGCTTTGAACTTCCGCGCCTCTACAACCTCACGGGCTTTTCTCTCATCGTCCACTGCATAGAAAACATCGCCGCCCTCCGGTACCTCGGACAATCCCAAAATCTCTACCGGAATAGAAGGTCCGGCCTTTTTTACCAGTTTTCCCTTATCGTCATTCATGGCACGAACACGGCCTACCGCTGTGCCTGCCACCACGATATCACCGACCCGCAAGGTTCCCTTCTGTACCAGAACCGTTGCCACCGGTCCGCGGCCCTTATCCAGTTGCGCCTCGATTACAGTACCCTTGGCAGCACGGTCGGGATTGGCCTTTAGTTCCTTCATCTCGGCCACCAGCAATACCATCTCTAACAGTTGGTCAATGTTGGTTCCCTGCTTGGCAGAAACCTCCACACAAATGGTATCGCCGCCCCATTCCTCCGGCACCAGATTGTGCTCGGTCAGTTCCTGACGAACACGGTCAGGGTTAGCACCTTCTTTGTCAATCTTGTTGATGGCAACGATAATAGATACCTCTGCCGCCCGTGCATGGTTAATGGCCTCTATGGTCTGGGGCATGATGCCATCATCTGCAGCCACTACCAAAATGGCGATATCCGTTACCAGAGCACCCCTAGCACGCATAGCGGTAAATGCTTCGTGACCCGGCGTATCCAAAAAGGTAATCTTCTTGTCGCCGACCCGCACCCGATGCGCACCGATATGCTGGGTAATTCCGCCGAACTCCCCTTCGGTTACATTGGTATTTCGAATGGTATCGAGTAAAGAGGTCTTACCATGGTCAACGTGTCCCATAACAACCACAACCGGAGATCTGGGCTTTAAGGTTTCCGGTGCATCCTCTGTATCTTGGAAGAGTTTCTCTTCATCTGTTAGTATGATCTCTTTTTCAAAAGTACATCCCATTTCTTCTGCAATTAAGGATGCTGTATCAAAATCCAAAGATTCATTGACAGATGCCATAATCCCAAGAAGCATCAATTTCTTGATAATCTCGGTGGCTGGCTTTTTCATGCGTTGGGCAAGTTCGCCCACCGTAATCTCCTCGGGGATCAAAACATGAACCTTTTCTTCTTTTTTCTTCTTTTCGGTCTTTTTCAGAAGTTCTTCCTGCTTGCCCTTGGCACCGCCCTGGGGTTTTCCCTGTTGTTTTTTCTTCTGATTAATCTTTTGTTTCTTGACACCGCCTTCGCCTTTGACGTTCTCCGGAATCAACTCTTCCATCTTTTCGTCATCCAAGCGATCCAGATCCACCGTATTGACTCTGGTATCTACCATACGAGTCTTCCGGCCGATTTCGACTTCCTCAACCAGCACGTCTTCCTGGACGCTTTCCTTTGTTTCTACTTCCGGCTTCTCTTCCTTTTCAGCCGGCTTTGCCTCATACATCGAAAAATCCGATACTTGATTTTTCTGGGTATAGTATTCAAAAATCACGTCCAATTCATACTCGGTCAGGGCGCTCATATGGTTTTTCGTCGATACCCCGTAGTCATGTAGCACCTTCACAATTTCCTTACTGGGAATCCCAAAGGCCTTGGAAAGTTCATATCCTCTGATTTTTTCCATATTCGACACACTCCTTTCGCAGCCACAACGGCTGCCCTCTACTTAAACATTCTCGGCTCTCCTACCCATTTTCTTGTTGGGAAAGCCGGAGCAACTGTTTTGCAAATCCTTCCTCGGTTACCGCCAGTACTACTGCCGCCGGTCTGCCTAGTGCAGCACCAAGTTGCGTCCGATTACCCGGCCGCAAAACAGCCACCTGATAAAACCGTGTCATGTTTAAAAACCGCTTTTCGGTGTTTTCGGATGCATCTTCTGCCAGAATCAGCAACGCCGCATGGCCGCCTCGCACAGCGTCTGCCGCCTTGCCCTCGCCGCAGGCCAACCGTCCGGCCCGCATGGCCAATCCCAGCATTCCCCAAAATTTAGGATTCATCCTCTGCCACCTCCAAAGCCGCACAAAGAGCAGCATACAACTCGGGCGCAATCCTTCCGGAAAATGCCCGCTCCAAAGCCCGCCGTTTCTGCGCCTTCTCTAAACAATCCCTGTTTCGGCACAGATAAGCGCCCCGCCCCGGTTGCTTTCCATCTAGGTCAATGGCAATCTCTCCGGAGGGACTTTTGGCAATCCGAATGAGTTGATGCTTCTCCATCCGTTTCCGGCATACCATGCACATCCGCAGCGGCTTCATATTTCTTCCGCCTCGGTTTCCTCTTCCACCTTGGGTTCATTGCCTTGGCCGGCAGTTCCTTCCGGGGCCGCACTCAAATCAATTTTCCATCCGGTAAGCCGTGCTGCCAACCGTACATTCTGTCCCTCCCTGCCAATAGCCAAAGAAAGTTGGCTGGCCGGAACCAAAACCCGACAGATCCGATTATCCTCATCGACCTCGATAGAGAGAACCTCTGCCGGACTTAGGGCATTGGACACATATTCTGCCGGATCATCGCTGTATTTGATAATATCAATTTTTTCGCCCCGCAGTTCACGGATAACTTCCTGTACCCGCATTCCTTTCGGCCCAATACAAGTTCCTACCGGATCTATATTCTCCCGTACGGAATGTACCGCAATTTTGCTCCGGGACCCGGCTTCTCTGGACAAAGACTTGATCTCAATAATACCGTCTTCAATTTCCGGAACCTCCAGTTCCAAAAGCCGCCGAACCAATCCGGGGTGGGATCTTGAAACCACCAGATGTACCCCTTTTACCGAATCAGCAACCTCTACCACAAACACCTTGTACCGCTCGCCGACCTTATAGTTATCGCTCCGCACTTGTTCGTTGGGCATTAAAACAGATTCGGTGTTCTCAATCTCCAGCATAACATTCCGCCGTTCGATTCTGCGCACCACCGCACTGGCAATGTCGTTTTCCCGATCGGAATATTCGCTGACCATCTTCTCCCGTTCCGCTTCGTGCATTCTTTGAAAAACCACCTGCCGCGCCGTCTGGGCCGCAATCCGCCCGAAGGCCTTGGGGGTTACCTCAAACTCGGCAATATCGCCTATTTCATATTTTCCGTCTACCTTCTTTGCTTCTTCCAGCGAAATCTCAGTTTCCCGATCTTCTACCGCCTCTACCACCCGTTTGTGGGCTACAATGCGGATCCCGCCGGTTTCTTCGTCGAAAATCACACTCACATCCTGGGCCGCCCCAAAATGTTTCCGATACGCCGAAATTAACGCGTTCTCCAACGCATCTAAAATCACGTCACGGCTGATCCCTTTCTCCTCTTCAATCAATTCCAATGACTCAAACAATTCAGAACTCATTTTTTCACTCATCCCTTTCTTATCATATCCTTTTGCTTTTCTAAAAATCAAAATGCAGATGAACCACTGTTGTTTCCCGTTGTGGAATCTCCAATATTTTTTCTCCGATCCGGACCTTTATGGTCTCTCCGTCAAATCCCTCAAGCGTCCCTGTCCACTGCTTGCTGCCGTCCATGGCCCGATACAATCCTACATCGATGACAGCACCTTGATACCGGTCAAAATGTGCGGCTGTTTTCAGTTTCCGCTCTACACCCGGAGAAGATACCTCCAGATAATAGTTGCGGTCAATGGGATCTTCCCGATCCAGCACCGTGCTGAGTGCCCGGCTGATACCCTCACATTCGTCCAGAGAAATCCCGCCGTCTTCCTTGTCGGCATAAACCCGCAAAAACCAGATTCCCCCCTCCTTGATGTATTCCACATCATAGAGGTAACAACCTTCCGCCTTTGCAATGGGCTCGGCAAGTTCCCATACCTTTTGCTCAATTTTCGAATACGCCATGGTTTTCCTCCTTTGCCTATGTCCTGTAGATTGCAAATAGAAAGAGTGAGGTTTTCCCTCACTCTTCTGCCTCGTATCCATCTGTACATTACAACATGGGAATTATATCATACATTTCCCCTGTTGTCAATAGATTTTTCCATTTTTGCGAACTTAGCCCTCTTGCTTCTTGATCTCCTGCAACGCCTTGGCAAGTTGCGCCGGACAGGAAGTTCCCCTGCCGTTACAGTCAATGCCGTCCAAAAGCGCAATAACCCTGTTCACTTCCATTCCATCGGCCAGGGCTGCCACCCCCTGAGTATTTCCGCTGCAACCGGATACAAACTTGATATTCTTTACGATTTTTCCGTCTGTTTCAAACTGAATTTCCCTGGCACAAACGCCACGGGTATGGTATCTGTATTGTTTCATAATTTCCTCCTTTACCGGCGTTTGTTTCGTCCGGCTCCTGCATATTTTCCACATCTGTCCCCCCAGACTGCCAAGGTTTCTCCCTGAGATTCTACCTTGATCACTTCGCACATATTGGGGCAATCGTTACACTCAAAACTGGTCGGCTTAAATTCCAGCGAAAGCCGGTCAAAGCCTTTAAAGGCCGGCACATGACCGGTCCGTTCCATCTGCTCCTTGGCCAAGATGGCACAGCCGATGGCGCCCATCACATGAAAGTATCGGGGAATGATGATCTCATGTCCCACCTCTTTTTCAAAGGCGGCACGAATCCCCTGATTGGCAGCAACCCCACCCTGGAAGAGAAAAGGCGGCTCTAATTTCTTGCCCCGTCCCAAATTATTGATGTAGTTCCGCACCAAAGCAGTACAAAGACCTTTGATAATCTCGGCCTTGGAAAAGCCGTACTGCTGCTTTGCAATCATATCGGATTCTGCAAAGACCGTACACCGACCCGCAATCCGGACATCCTCCTTGGCGGATAACGCCATCTCTCCAAATTGTTCAATGGGAATCCCCAGCCGCTCCGCCTGATGATCCAGGAAAGAACCGGTTCCCGCCGCACAGACGGTATTCATGGCAAAGTCGGTCACCATACCATCCTGCAAAATAATGATTTTGGAATCCTGACCCCCAATTTCGAAAATGGTAGCAGCATCAGGATGATAATGAATCGCCGCAGTGGCATGGGCGGTAATCTCGTTTTTGACCACGTCAGCACCTACCAATACTCCGGCCAGTTCCCGACCGCTGCCCGTAGTGCCAATCCCCAGAACATCCTCGTCACGGCAAGAAAGTTTCTCCCGCAGAAGATTCATACCCTCCTTGACACTTTCCAGCGGCTGACCGCCCGTGCGAATATACTGTTCAAAACAAACCTCATAATCCTCAGTCATGGCAATGACGTTGATGCTGACCGAGCCAATATCAATTCCTATATAATATCCCATTGTTTTCCCCCTGTTTTGTCTCTTGGTATCGGCAATCATGATAAAACACCTTCCGGCATTTTTTCTCCAAGGGAAGAACCCTCGCCTTCCTTAGCGGTTTTCATTTTCCCGTTATGCTTGGAACGAATCAAATCTCCAAAGGCTTCCAGTCTGGTTTTCACATGGGCCTCCCCCATCTGTTCGTCCAAAGAAAGGGAAAGAATCGGCAAATCTAACTCCTGCGAAACGGCAGGGAATTTCCCCAGATTAACCAATTCCGGCAGGCAGGCAAAGGGCATGAGATGCACCACCCCGTCAAACCCCCGTGCCGCAAAATCAAAGACCCAGCCCATATTCTCCTTCTCATGGCCACCGCAGTTTCTGGGCGAAATCCCGTCGGCCAGTTTCCCTACCCGATGGGACTTGGGAAAAGGCAACCAGCGAGGCGTTAGATTATGGATAAGCCAGTCCGAGATATACTGCACATTTTCTACCTCGATCCCAAGGTTATTTAAAATCTCCTCCACGTTTTTGTTGACCGCCGGCTCCATAATCACATAAATCTCGCCCACGATGCCGACCCGAATCCGCGCCTGCTCTGCCACGGCTTCAACCGGAATCTCCGCAAACATGGCCTGTGCCTTGGCATAAGCACGGTTGATGTCCCCATGGGTTTGGCACTCTTCAAACATGTTCACAATTTTTTGCCATGCACGGGAGAAATCCCCGCTGTTTTTCTCGTAAGCACGCTGTATTTTCATCTGTTTCTCTAACCGGTCCATCTTTTTGATCAAATGCAGGGTAAATCCGGCCAGATACAAAAGTTTTGGGATAGACGTTCCCCCAAGAACCGTCCTAAGATTGCCGTAAAAGGTTTTAAAATCCCGAAAGATACTGTCAAAGACAACCACCCGAACGTGATAGCCCAACTCCTTTAAAATCTTTTGATGGAGGTCAGAATACATCCCCGCACGGCAAGGCCCGCAACCACCCGAGGTCACGATCAATTCTGCCCCCGCTTCGGCACATTCGATATACGTTCCCAGCATCACTTTAAAGGGGAAGCAGATAAATTCCGGGCTGTATTTGACGCCTAGTTCCATGGTTCGCCGGGTGGGCCGTCTGGGCATGATGACCTGATGCCCCAGTTTTTCCAACAATCGCTTATAACCGGTTACACAACCCATATGGGGAAATGAAACTTTCACTGTCATCGCCTTCCTGTCTGAAATTCCGTTTTTGTCGTTTTTGTTTTTATATGGTTTTCCGCTGATAGTTCTTCCGCTTTATCATATCGGTAAAGGCCTCGATTCTGGTTTGCAGATGATTTTCACCGGTATGCTCGTCAATCCGCAAGGTCATAAAAGGCACACCGGACGCGGCAAAGTCATGCTCAATCTCTTTTCCCACAATGGAATCAGGGCCGCAACCAAAGGCGGTAATATGAATCAGGCCGTCAACGGCCTTGTCCCCAATCATCACATGGGCGGCCTGATACAATTTATCGGCAAATGTCCAGAATATCGGTCGGGTGTTGGTTCTGCGGTATTGCAATAACTCCCTCTCAGATAACATATCAAAGGTGATGATCCGCACCTTCATTTCCCGCAATCGCCGGATGATCTCCATGCTGATAAAGGGGTCATAAACATTATAGACATATCCCAAAAGGCCGATGGTGGTTTGATATTCCGGCATTTTAAAATTCTTTAGGGGGATATGGTCAAAAAGCACCATGGCCGCCTCATCCAAAGTTAGACCCTGCCGGCAATATCCCCGAAACTTTTCGAAATCCGCAGCGGCCACACGAAGCGCATTTTTCATGCTCCTGCGGGGAATTCCCAGTTCCCGGGCAATCCCTTTATAGCAGCCAAAACTTGCCGTATCCTCCCGGCGGCAGTCAATCTCTGCCTTTAACAGCCGGACGCCGGGGATGGTTTTTTCCACCAGTTCCGGTAACCCTACATATTTGGGACAGAACCAATACCCCTTTTCGATATGAACAAAACGGGGACAAAAGATGTAATCCGCACCTTTTTCTATCAGATTTAGGACATGTCCGTGGAAAATTTTAATGGGCAAACAAATTTCAGGAACAGTAACTGCAATTCCTTGTTGCACCAAGGCCTTACTGGACTGGTCCGATACGATTATCTCAAACCCTAAATTTTCAAACAAGGAACGCCACAGGGGATAATAATACTGATATAGAAGTGCTCTAGGTATACCGATTTTCATACTTTCACCTGTCTTTGTTTTTTATAATAAGTCCGTCCCGGCAGTTACACCTAAAAAAGATACGCTTATTTCTTTTTATTGTAACACAGTTTTTCTTGCCCTGTCAACCACGGGAGGGGAATTTTATCCATTTTTTACCATTTTATTTTGCACTCCCTGCCCCCTTTTCCTCTGCTTGGCACCTGTGTTCATTAGTAAAATACAATATCCCCATTGTACCGCTTCCAATATCCCACCTGCTCTAGAGCAAAAATCCAACTAGCAATTTAATCAGTCTTTATATATGGGATATTTTATTGGATACAAAAAAAGAGACCCCGAAGGGTCTCTTTTTGAAAACAAATGATTAGCGAACATCGTAAGCGCCGAAGTTGTAGTTTCTGTAGATTACGATATCAGCAGGTCTGTTCTCATAGTATCTTGCAAAGACATAATCCATCATGCCGTATGCAGGAGCAGCAGTCATAAGAGTGCCGGTCAAGTCATATACGTTCTTACCACTCTGAGCCAGTTCCTCGTCGATGTTTGCATCGCCCAGGCTAGCAACGCTGAGACGTTTTGCAACCTTCAAAGAAGGATCGTATACGTATACGTTTGCTTCGCCTTCCTTGATGTTCTTGGTAACGGGATTTCCACTGAGATCGTTAACTACAGCACCGGTGTGATCCAACTTAGCAACAGTTACAACACCCTTTTCGCTAACCTTGGTAGCAGCACCGAAGAAGAAGGTCTCATCAGCGTTACTGCCAGCAGCGATTGCAGCAGCCAATACAGGAGCATTATCGTCATCCTTTGCATAAGCTTCGCCGGTAAGAGTATTGGTGAAGTTCATAACTTTGCTTGCGAAGGTGATTACATCGCCGGACATAGCAACCTTTACGATATCACCCTGTTTAGCGCTGGAGATTGCAGTCTCTGCAGCAGTATCCATGTCAACCTTGGTGGTTGCGCTCTTCAGTTCACCGTTCATGTAGAAGGTTACAGTGTAAACAGTATCGGTACCGTTTACGATAGAAGTACCAACCGTGTTGATAACTGCGATGTTGCTGGAAGGAGCAATCTTACCGCTCTCGTTCATCAAAACAACAACCTGTGCAACACCATCAGCGTCCGGAGCGATAGCTACAACATCATAACTACCTTCTACCAGATCAGCACCAACGCCAACGCCGCACATATTCTCGGTTGCGATGGTAGAACCACCGTAAGTCAAAGCAGCAGCAGCATCGATGTAGAATACAACGGTATCGTCAGCAATTTCTACGCTGCCGAAGGACATGGTGTCTTTGTCGTAAGCAACCGGAGTACCAGCAGCATTCAGGATCTCGCCCATATCTTCTTCAGCATCGCCAATAACAGACATGGTAATGGTCTTAATCTGACCTGCAGAGTTACCAACATAAGTGATAACCTCGTTCTCCAAAGCAGCAACGATGTTAGCAATAGAAACACCTGCCGGCAAGGAAGTCAAGTCGATGGTCTCGTCGTCGGAAGCCAAAGCGCTCAGACGGCTAGCATGATTCATGTTCTTCAATCTAACCTTGGTTGCCAAGTTAGCGGTCAAGATTTCGCCGCTCTTGTCAAGAACTTTTACAGAAACGCTGGGGTTGCCCCATGCATCGGTATCGTTGGTAGCATCCAGAACGTATGCATAGTTGTCAGCGATTACTTCGTCGCCGATTACAACGTCATCGTCCAGAGCAATGATCTTGCCATAAGCGTCGATATAGAATCTACCTGCATCGCCAGGCTGTGCAGAAGCAGCAGAAATGCCGTATGCATCAGCAGAGATGTCGTAGTTCTTACCATCGCTCAAGTCAACACTGTTGTCAGACAGTTTTACGCTAACAGAACCATCTACATAGTTGTCAGCGCCCAGAACTCTAACGTCATATACGCTAGACTCATAACCAGTGCCAGCAAGTGCGTTGTAGTCATTACCTGCCCAGATTACAGTTACTACATCCCATTTCTTCAGATCGGTGTAGTCAAATGCTTCGCCGTCTTTAGTTACATTGATGATCGTACCGGTATCTTCTTCGTCAAATACCAGTTTTACGGCGGTGCTGGTTCTCTTATCTCTTACAGTGTTCAAGAATCTAACAACACCGTTGTTGGTTACTTCTTTGATGATGCCGCTTACGCCAACTTCGATCTTAACAACGTCGTAACCTGCAACATCGTTGGTGTCGAGCAGGGTTACCTGACCGCTGAGGCCGCCGTTCTTAGTAATCAAAGCACCTACAGCAGGACCAAAGTATTTAGCCAATTCAGTATCAGTGTTATAAGCAGTGATAACACCAGCAGAAACGGTAGGAGCAGGAGTAGCGTTATAACCGTTGTAAATGATGGTAGCACCATCTTCAATGGTCTTCTTCATTACAGTGCTGCTGTTCTCGTCCTTAGCATACTGAATCACATTGCTAGCATAACTCTCGAACTGATCTACATTAAAGGTAATTTCGTCTTTATTACCGTTAACACTCATTGCAACCAAGGTGTACTTGTCGTTGGTGCTGCTCAGTTTCTTAGCGTATACTTCTACAGCATAGCCAAGGTACGGATCTGCATCAACTTCGCCCTGATAGTAGGTCTGATCAGCAACAGTGCCGAGGTAGTTGTAGTTAGCAGTAGTATCGTTAGGTCTGATAACAACTTCTTTTGCAGCAGAAGTGTCAACACCGTTAGAATAACTGTTGCCTACAACAGTACCGGTAACCTTAACCATCTTCAGGTCTCTGGTCAACAGAGTCATGAATTTGTAGGTGGTGCCGTCATAGATGCTGTATTCTTTCTCAGTACCGTAGGTTACGGAATCCATCAAAGGAGTATCGATGGCATTGTAAACCATCTGTGCAACCATGCCTCTGGAAGCCTCTACGCCGATGCCGCCGCCAATAACTTCATCCAATACGCCGAATCTGGATGCAGCAGTGGTGTAACCGGTGGGATAACCGCCGTTGTCAGCAGCAAAAGGTCTGTAGCCCAGGGTCTCCATGAGCATTTTGATCATTTGCTCATAAGTTACGTTATCTTCCGGACCGAAAGTACCGTCGCCATAACCGTTTACGATGCCCTGGCTAGCAGCCTGTGCAACATAACCGGAAGCCCAGTGGGTAGAAGGTACGTCAGCAAACTCTGTAGCAGTTTGTGCCGCATTGTTCATGCCCTGAATTCTGGCAACAATTGCTGTTACCTCAGCTCTTGTGATGGTATCAGCAGGTCTAAAGTCCATTACGCCGTCGTTGTCTTGGTCATCACCTGTGATGATGCCGAGAGCGTTTAACATTTCGATCGCTTCAGCATAATTGTCAGTGCTTGCTACATCACTGAAAGCATTTGCAAATGCAACGGTGCTTACCAACATAGCAAAAACTGCTACTAAAGCAATAACCTTTTTGAGATTTCTCATTCTCAAATCCTCCTTAAAATATAAATTTTAATTTTTTTACACGTTTATATGCCGCAGAACCACCCATTTCTGCGACTGCTCTGTCGGTGAGATTATGCGAAATTCAACATAAACCCACTAACTTGGTTTAGATTATATCACTAAAACAGGCTAAATGTCAATATTTAATTTGATTTTTAATGGTTTTGTAACAAAGTAACCAAAATTTTCTGTCGCAAAACCGCCTGCTTGTGATATCTCCCCATGAATTTTCCGCCGCTTTATCAGAACACGGAAAAACTTCCGCCCGGGTGTGCTGCGGATCGGCAGTTGTGCATATGATTCGCAAACGCACAAACTCCCACGCCGTTATTTTAATGCTGAAATCAGGTTTTGTCAAGGGTTTTCCGGAAAATAAAGATATTTTTGTAACTTTTGTAAGATTCTGTCGCCTAAATCCGTCAGCCCGCACAAAACCATCCTGCGGCATAGGGGTGTTTCCTTTCTTATGACGACGCTGCCGCCGGCTTTGTTCCCCTTTTGGTCTTATCTATGAAAATTATTTTGATAAATTCTTGTTGCTTTTTCTATACTAATATATAAAAAGGCCTTGTTATATGTCACTATAATATAATAAGGAAACAACTAAGACAACATCCTTTGGCGGACAGGGGAGGAGATAGGATGCATTATTTTGTAAAAAAATGGCGAGAAAGTTTTTGCTTTTATCTTTTCTTTCATCTTTGGCCATTGCTTTTGCACCGCTTCATCGTTTTGCTGCGCACCGGTTTTTGGGGGACTTGCTGGACATGGTTTGATACTCGAATCCGGCAAAGCAGGCCTGTCCAGTTTTTTCTAAACCCCCGCCATCTGGCCGATGCCTGGTATGCCAGTCTTTTTTATCAAAAAAGTTCCCATCAACTGCAGCATCTGGGATGGCACACGCCCACCGCCACCCTGCCATGGAACACCGGCTATCTGGGGGCCGCTTTGCTCTTCGCACTATTACTCCCTGCAAGGATATCCTCCACAGCCTATCTTTTTTTCTCGTTTCTGCTCCTTTCCCTTTTTTATTTCTCCCATCATTGCACCTGCCGCCAGGGCACGGTTTTTGCCCTGGCCCAGATCATTCTTGGCCTGTTTTGGGGGTTATCGGCCTTGGCCGCACCACCTCAGGCGGCAGAATCTCTGGGGCATCTGCTTCTTGGCATTGGCTGGTTCTTTTTAGTTTCCTTCTCGGTGCGTACCGAGAAGGATCTGACCTGTATAATACATTTTTTCTATTTGCTGCTTTGCGTTCTGTGCGCTTTGGGGTTTCTCCAAAGAGTCCTCCTTGGCAGCACGGCCTCTGCCACATTCGCCCATGGGGTTGCCTTTGGGGAAATCATCGTTTTGCTGTTCCCCTTAGCCTTTATCTACCCCATAACCTGTTCTTTTGGTCCACGGCGGATCCTTTACCTTGCCCTGCTTTTAACCCTCCTTTTTCTCACCGTGCCCGCTACCGGATCCCGGGCGGCGTTCATCGGCTTTTATACAGAGTTCTTCCTGCTGATCCTATTCCTGAACCGTCGGTATTTATGGTTTTTTCTAATTTTGATCCCTGCCGTATCCATGACCGCCCTAAAAGGGCTCGCTGCACTTTGGGCACAGCCTCGGGTCTATGGAAATTTTTTTGAAAACCTATACCATGCCTTTCAAAACATTTGGAATCACGGCTTTGGGGTTAATCGTGCCGCCTTTTTAGACCTTTACCGCTCCGCTGCGGATATAGCGGCTGTAGCACATAATACCGCCCCTGCCATCAGTCCGGTATATTTTACCTTTTTGATGGATGCGGGTGCTCTTTTGCTCCTTGGCTTTTTGACTTATCTGTTACGGCTGGCCCATTCTACCCTGCTATCCCTATTTCAAACAAAAACGGAATACAAACCCTATTTCGCCGCCGGCATTTCCACCTTAATCGGCATTTCGGTTTCTTCCCTGTTAGAATCCGCCCTTTTGTCTCCGCGAACGCTGCTGCTGTATTGGTGGGTACTGGGTTTGGTTCGGACCATGGGACTGATTCACGCCCGGCACCACGCATAAACACGGCTTTCTGCAATAAATTTGGGGAAATGCCTTGACAAATATCCCGACACATGATATAATTATCCCCTGTGATATAGGGGTATAGCTCAGTTGGTAGAGCAGCGGTCTCCAAAACCGCGTGCCGGGAGTTCGAGTCTCTCTACCCCTGCCATCGTCGGAACAAGCACCTGCTTGTTCCGACTTTTTCTTTATAAAAAGTCTTCACTCGCTGTGCTGTCCCTCCTCTTTCCCAAAAAAATCTTGCGATTTTTTTAGGAGCCCTATTTCGACGCCTTTTAGGCGTCTTTTTTGTTTTTGTTTGTATATGAAAGCCGAACCTCCCTAACGCGGTTTTCCGCGTGAACGGGTGAACCGCCGATGCGCCGCCGGTGGCGGATACAGCGAGGCGGTGAAGCGCAGTGCTCGGATTGTATCAAGCGAAAGCGAAGATAGAATCCGCTAAGCACAAGAGGGCGGAGCCTTTCGAGTCTCTCTACCCCTGCCAAAACAAGAAAGCACCCATCAGGGTGCTTTTTTGTTTTTCCTTAAATATCTTTTTGTTTTGTGTAGTTTGGCAAAAGTTTAGGAGATACGGCTTCGGTAACAATCCCCTCTGCCCGCAGTTCTTCCTCAAACTTTTCGATATGGGCAAGGGTTAAGTTCCCCACCTTCGCCGTCTTTGCTGCTTTGGCTGCATGGATACCGGCGCTGCGGCCAAACACAATAATATCCAGCAGAGAATTTCCCATCAGGCGGTTTTTGCCATGGATTCCGCCCACCGCTTCGCCGGCAACAAAGAGGTTTTTAACCTTGGTGGTCATACCATCGGGGGTAATATCCAAACCGCCGTTTTGATAGTGCAAGGTGGGATAAACCAAGATAGGCTCTTTTCGGATGTCGATGCCGTATTTCTCAAACATCCGCATCATAGCAGGAATCCGCTTTTCGATGGTTCCCTCGCCGCCGATTTTTTCAATCATGGGCGTATCCAGCCATACACCCTGACCATTCCCTGTATTTACGCCGTTTTCTCTTGTGCTGCATTCACGGATAATGGACGCAGCGGCAACGTCACGGGTTTCCAGAGGATGCATAAACACCTCGCCCTTTGCGTTGACCAGTTTGGCGCCCAGAGAACGAACCTTCTCGGTAACAAGTGCCCCGAAAATCTGTTCCGGATAGGCAGCACCGGTAGGATGATATTGCAGGGTTTCTGCATAAAGGAGTTTTGCCCCCACACGGTAACCCAAAACAAGACCATCGGCCGTTGCGCCATAATGATTGGAGGTAGGGAAGTTCTGATAATGCATCCGTCCCGCTCCGCCGGTAGCCAGAATTACGGTTTTTGCTTTTGCAACCAGAAGTTCTTTGGTTTCCATGTTCATAAGAACAGCACCTGCGGCGTTTCCGTTCTCATCCAAAATCAGTTCGATGGCCGAAGTGAAATCAACCACCGGAATCTGCCGGTTTAAAACCTCGTCGCGGAGAGTTCTCATAATTTCTGCTCCGGAATAGTCCTTGGCTGCGTGCATCCGTTTGCGGGATGTTCCGCCGCCATGGGTGGTTACCATGGTTCCGTCACTCTCTTTATCAAACTCAACCCCAAGGCTGCTGAGCCAACGGATGGCTTCCGGTGCATCGCAAACCAATTTAGAAAGCAACTCTCGTTTGGCGGCAAAATGTCCGCCGCCGAAGGCATCAATAAAATGAATGGCCGGCGAGTCGTTTTGCTTATCCGCCGCCTGAATTCCGCCTTCTGCCATCATAGTATTGGCATCACCGATACGAAGTTTTGTCACAATCAAGACGTTGGCGCCGGCCTCATGGGCTTCTATGGCTGCTGATGCGCCGGCACCGCCGCCGCCAATAACCAATACATCCACATCATAGTCGGGTTTTGTTACATCTACCGCATCGGCAGAAATCCGGCTATGCGCCTGTAACATTTCTGCCAGTTCGGTAGGAACCTTATCGCCTTTGTTGGGGCCGACCTTTAGCAGAGCAAATTCTTCCTTCTTATAGTCGGGATGATATGCCGCAAGCAAGTCTTCCTTTTGCTGGGCGGTCATACGCTGGGGTTCTAAGGCAATATTTTTTTCACGGGCAGCCTCTACTGCCGCAATGGATTTTTGAAAATTTTCCGAATACATTTTTGCTCCCCCTTCCTATTTCTCGATTTCCCGGGTATTGTAAAGTTCCTTCATTTCCTCAACCGGTTTCTCCATCAGTGCCTCGATCAACTCGGTAAAGGTGCCGTCTTTAATTTCCTGAACACGGTCTTCTAAGTGGGCACAGCCGGGCGCCAAATACTTGCCGTTGATTCTGCGGGCAAGCATGGCAACCTGCGGATGAGAGATACCCGCCGGACAACGAGAGGAGCAAACGCCGCACATAACACAGTCAAACGATTCCTCCGCACATCTCTCAAAATCTCCCCTTTGGGCATAGGCAATGTATTGCATTACATTAAGACCCTGGGTACAATTTTTGGTGCAGGCATTACAGCCGACACAAGCGTATATCTCCGGATAAAGTTGCATCATTACCGATTCTGTCGGGGTGATTTTTTCCATGTCGTAAACCTGTTTTACCAACGGGAAGAAGGGCAAGGTGGCAATATACATATTGTCCTCTACCTTGGTTTGGCAAGCCAGACAAGCCTTTAGTTCACGGTCGCCCTGAATCCGATATATGGTGGCACAAGCACCGCAAAATCCGTTACGGCAGCCGCAACCTCTAACCAGTTGATATCCGGCATATTCCATGGCACTCATAATGGTAAGATTATCGGGGACCTCATATTTTTTCCCGAACAGAAAAATATTTACTGTACTTTCCATACTAACACTCCTTTAATATTCATCCGGCAGTTCGTCCAACTCATCAAATCGGAATACCGGACCGTCTTTACAGATATATTGAGAGCCGACATTACATCTTCCGCATTTGCCGACACCGCATTTCATACGCATCTCAAGGGTGGTATAAATTTGTGTCTTTTCAAAGCCAAGAGAATAAAGTCCGTCCAGCGTAAACTTAATCATAACAGGGGGCCCGCAAAGAATGGCGGTTTTATCCGTATCAAACCCCAGTTCCTGTACAAAGGCAGGAATAAATCCAACATGGCCGTCCCAATCTTCCTGGGGATTATCGATGGTAAGATGCACCTTGATATCGGGGTCTTTGGCCCATTCCTCTATAATCTCCTGATAGTCAAGAAGGTCCTGTTTGCTGCGGGAACCATAAACAATATCAATCTTTCCGTAGCGGTCCCGATAATGACGGCAATAATTAATCACCGAGCGAAGGGGAGCAAGACCTACCCCGCCTGCAATAAAGAGAAGGTTTTTCCCCGCAAATTCATCATCAACCGGGAACGGCTTTCCATAGGGACCCCGTATGGTAATCTCCTGCCCTGCCTCGGCCGCATGGAGCCAGTCCGTGACGCAACCGCACTTTTTAATAGAAAATTCCATAAACTCTGTATTGGTGGGCGAGGAGGTAATGGAAAACATAGCCTCTCCTACACCGGGAACTGACAGCATCGCACACTGTCCCGGTCTGTGATCAAAGGGTTTCTCCCCGTTTGGGGAAACCACTCGGAAGGTTTTGATATCGGGCGTATCCATGCGAACATCTGTGATAACCCCGATTTTGGGAATCAATGTTTCGGGGGTATTATTCATTTTCTTTTCCTCCCATCGTCTTCATGACCTTTACAATGTTCATAGAGATCGGGCATTTTGCCAGACATCTCCCGCAGCCCACACAACTGAATAATCCGTCATTGTTTTCGGGATAATAGACCAACTTATGCATAAATCTCTGCCGAAACCGCTCCATCTGAGTCAGTCTTGGATTGCCATGCGCCATTTTTGTAAAGTCGGAATACATACAAGAATCCCAACACCGAAACCGTACGATTCCATGGCCGGTATCATATTCTTTGATATCGTAGCATTGACAGGTGGGACAAACAAAGGTACAGGTTCCGCATCCAAGACAGGTCTCGGAAAGGTCTTTCCAAAGGGGTGAATCAAAAAGTTCTTTTGTTTTTCCCGCACCAAAGGAGGAAATGTCCAATTTGGCAAGGGGTAACTTTTCAAGAATCTTCTTGATCTTTTCCTTCTGTGCCTGAACCTCGGCATCGTCACATTCCTCGGTGACAGCTTCTATTTTTTTCATAAACGCATCGCCCTTTGGGGTATTGCTTCTGAAGAAAACAGCATCCTCTGTCCGCCAAGCACTGACATCGCCCATAGGCTCGCCGGCATCAATGGCAAAGGCAGAGCAGAAACAGGTTTCTGCCGGCCTTGTGCAGGCCACAGAAACAACGATTCCATGTTCCCGGCGGGATTTGTAATAACTATCCACCGGCTCGGCAAGAAAGACACGGTCAAGGATTTCAAAACTTTTTACATCACAGGGACGAACACCAAAAATCACATAGTCTTCTTTCTCACTGCGGACATCTATAATTTCTATCTTTTTGCCTTCCGTCTTAAAGGCCACTAAATCCTCGGTTTGGGGAAAGAAGAAATCCTTTGCGCTTCGCTGGGTATTAAGGGCACTGCTCCAGGCTTTGCCCTTCTCCCACTGCGTAAAATGGGCTTCGCCGTCGCTTCCGTCAACAGGAAGATAAACCGGCATTTCCTTTGCAAGGCCCTCAAACAGAGCCTCTATTTTTTCCAAAGAACATTTCCGCATTAGCGATCCCCCCCATCAAACATATCACCGGGTTCTCCGTCGTCCTCGGTATAATCTACCAGCGGTGCACGGGAGCCTTCTGTCTCGCCTGCCTGATACTCTCCATAGAATTGGTTGATATCCTTGATAAACTTACGGTTCAGCAAATGAAGGGGGATGTTTTGGGGACATACCCTAGAACATTCCCCGCAATCTGTGCAACGGCCCGCCACATGAAACGCACGAATAATATGGAACATTTTTTCCTCAAAACTGTTGGCAGCAGCCTTGTTTTCAACCCCTGATGCCGGATTATCAAAGACACATTTCTCGCAAGTACAAGCCGGGCAGACATCCCGGCAAGCATTACAGCGGATACACCGGGACAGTTGGTCTTGCCAAAAGGCAAACCGCTCCTCTGGCGTCATCTTCTCCAGTTTTTCCACCTCATCAAAACGGGCAGACTCCAAAGCCTCTCCGGCATCGCCCATTTGCTCGTCACAGACAACATGCTTTTTACTCTTACAATTTACACAGCGTTCTGCCAAAACCTCTTGAAGCGCCATGGAAATGGGATTTTCTTCATAAAGAGAAGTTACCTCTAAGGTTTCTTCTTTGATATGAATCTTAGAGATCCCCTCACCGGCAATCTGCTTCACCTTATGGATATCAATCATGCCCTGGCAAGGAATCCCCACCCCATAAACCTTTTGGCGGTCAACCCGATGCTCTGTCAACAACTGATTCAAACTATATGTATCGCAAGGCTTTAAGAACACAAGAATTTTTCCTTCGTTCTCTTTGGTTTTGGATACAAGATATTTCGAAAAATTTGCACCGCAAAAGTCATTCCAAACAAAGTTCTTTCGGATATCTTCCTCGGTGGTAAAAGAAGACGGTGTGATATCATAATCAAACTCTCCGCCTCTCCAGCCAAGGACCGATGTTACGGTTCCGTTTTCCAATAGAGAAACCGCTTTATCAACCAACGCATCCCGTGTTATTGTTTGCATCGCAGATCCTCCAATCTCTTATTTTCGCCAAGTTCGGCAACCTTCTTTGCAAAATCATTCATGGTAGAGGCAAACTTTGCACCCTCTGCCGCAGAAACCCATTCTAAACGGGTTCGTTCTCTTTCGATTCCAAGATAATCCAACATGGAAAACAGCAGAGACATACGCCGCCGTGTAAAATAGTTTCCGGATGTATAGTGGCAATCCCCCGGATGACAGCCGCAGATAATCACGCCGTCTGCTCCCTTTTGGAAGGCTCTTAAAATAAACATAGGATTAACACGGCAAGAGCAGGGAACCCGAATGATTTTTACTTCTGCCGGATAACTCAACCGATTATTTCCGGCAAGATCGGCGCCGGCATAAGAACACCAGTTACAGCAAAATGCGACAATTAAAGGTTTATATTCACTTACTTGCATATTGCATCTACCTCCGCCATAATTTGATGATTGGAGAATCCCCGCAAATCCATCGCCCCTGACGGACAGGCTACCGTACAAGCACCACAGCCCTGACAGACAGCGGGATTAACCAGTGCAACTCGACGCACCTGCACCGTTCTGTCCGGCATACGAAATTCTTCATCCTGATAGGTAATAGCGCCGTAAGGGCATACCTTTTCGCAAGAAGAACAGCCGTTACACATCAGTTTATCAGAACTTGCAATACAGGGGTTTCCGGTCAGTTTATCCTTTGCCAAAAGGCCGATTACCTTGGCAGCCGCGGCACTTGCCTGGGAAACTGTTTCCGGAATGTCCTTGGGTCCTTGGCAGGCACCGGAGAGAAAGACACCGACTGTAGGACTTTCTACCGGCCGAAGTTTAGGATGGGCTTCTGTAAAGAAGTCGTTGGTATCCATACTCGCCGTAAGCATGGTGGCCAGAGGCCCTGCAGATTGATCCGGCTCTATGGCCGCCGCCAAAACAACCAAGTCTGCGTCGATATGCAGTTGCTTGTTGTTTAATAAATCGGAAGCCTGCACCTTCAGTTTATTTCCTTCCGGCGAAACCTTTCCCACCATACCTTTGACATACTTGACTCCATATTCTTCCACTGCCCGACGGTAGAATTCATCAAAATTCTTGCCCGGCGTCCGAACATCAATATAGAATACATATACCTCGGTATCGGGATATTTATCCCGCACCAGCATGGCATGCTTTGCCGTATACATACAACAAATCTTGGAACAATATTCTTTTCCTTTTTCTGCGCAGGCATCACAACGGGACCCCACACACTGTACAAAAACAATGGTATGGGGATGCTGGTGGTCAGACGGCCGCAGCAATTTGCCGGCCGTAGGTCCTGCCGCATTGGTCAACCGCTCAAACTCCAAAGAGGTAATGACATCCTTGGATTGGTTATAGGCAAATTCATCAAACTTCTCCATGCTGATGGGATTAAAGCCTGTAGCGACTACAATCGCACCGTATTTTTCATGGATGATTTCGTCTTGTTGTTGATAGTCAATAGCGCCTGCGGTACAGACTCTGGCACAAAGACCGCATTTTCCGTTTTTCAGCATATTACAAGCGTCAGGGTCAATGGTGGCAACTTTGGGCACCGCCTGCGCAAAGGGGATATAAACGGCACTGCGCTGATCCATATTCAGGTTAAATTCATTGGGAACCTTTTTCATGGGACACTTTTCCACACAGGCTCCGCAACCGGTACAGATATCTTCTTTTACAAAACGCGCTTTTTTCTTAATGGTAACATCAAAATTTCCTACGAAGCCGGACACCTCTTCCACTTCGCTGTAGGAAAAAATCCGAATTTTTTCATTCTGGGCTACATCCACCATCTTAGGTGTCAAAATACAGGCTGCACAATCCAGCGTGGGGAAGGTTTTGTCAAGTTGGGCCATTTTCCCGCCAATGGTAGGCTTTTTCTCCACAACGTCAACCAAAAACCCTGCGTCTGCAATATCCAGCGCCGTTTGAATCCCCGCAATACCGCCGCCGATGACCAGCGCCCGTTTGGTAACAGGGGATTCTCCGGGGGTAAGAGGGGCATTGAGATTGACCTTGGCAATGGCTGCCCGTCCCAGAATAATCGCCTTTTCGGTACCGGTGGCTATATCCTTATGTACCCAGGAACACTGCTCACGGATATTTGCAATTTCCACCATATAGGGGTTAATACCCGCTGCCGCCGCTGTTTTGCGGAAGGTAGCCTCGTGCATACGGGGAGAACACGAGCAAATAACAAGACCTGTCAGTTGATGCGCATGAACGGCATCCATAATCATATTTTGTCCCGCTTGCGAACACATATATTGATAATCGGCGGAAAAAACTACACCGGGTTCGTTTTTCAGTGCATCTGCCACAGCCTGCACGTCCACGGTACCGGCAATATTACTTCCGCACCAGCATACAAAAACACCGATCCTTTGCATGGGATCTCCTCCTTACTTGGTATATTTTCTAAAAGCACTCACCAGCAACTGCTGGGGCATCTCCGGATCCAACATCTCCGGCACCATATCGGCTTTTAGCCGGTTATTATCTTGTTTTCGAACTGCCATAAGGCGAACCGCCTCCACCAGTTTTGCCGGCTCTACTCCACGAGGACAACGGTCCACACAGGCAAAGCAGGTAAGACATTTGTAGAGGGATTCTGAAGCAAGTAACGGTGTAATATCACCGTTTTCTACCATGCTTACAAATTGATGGGGATGATATTCCATCTCCCCGTAAGCAGGGCAGGTTGCGGAGCATTTTCCGCAGCGCATACACTTCGACGGATTGACACCGCTGATGCGAAGCAATTCTTCCTTGAGACCTTTCGTATCATTCACCATGGATATCCTCCTTTACACCAAGGGCTTCGGCCAGCAGTTCGGTAAAATAAACCACCGGAATTTCCGACCCGTTCTTGATTAGATTATATCGGCAAAGGGGACAGGCCGTCACAATCTTCTCCGCCCCATGGTTCTTAGCCCCCGCTGTAATACGGTTGCTGTTTTTTTGCGCAAGGGACGGACTTTCCATGGCAACATATCCGCCGCAACATTCGTTACGGTAGGAATCGTATACCGGTTCTGCGCCCATGGCACGAATCAAATCCTCGATAATTTGAGGATTTTCAGGATCGTCCATCTGCATCACACCGCTTGGCCTTAGCAACAGACAACCATAATACGCAGCAATCTTTTGACCCGTCAACGGACGGACAACCTTTTCTTTGATTTTATCAAAACCCACAAGATCCCGAAGCATCTCCAGATAGTGATACACTTGGCAGTCCCCGACATATGGATCTTCTCCCATATACCGATTCACCTTATCTCGAAAGGCTTGGTCTCCCATGGCATGATTGGTCTGTTTGATTACATTGTGGCAAGCAGAACAAACGGTAACCAGTGCCTGATTTTCTTTCTTTGCCGCTTTTAGAGCACGGACCGAGGACAACTTGGTAGCCACTTCATCTTTCGCAGTGGTAAATACACCGCCACAACATTGCCATTCCTCTATTTCTTCCAAGGTTACCCCCAAAACTTCCGCAGACTTTCTCGCATAGAGATCCAGATCCTTGGCTTTGTTTTTCAAGGTGCAACCGGGAAAATAACTTAATTTCATCATTTCGCCCCCATTTTTATACCATCTGTTCCGGATGGAATACCTCATCAAACTTTTCTGCAGTCAAAAATCCCAACTCCACACAGGCCTCTTTTAAAGAGATGTTATCTTTAAATGCCTTCTTGGCAGTTTTGGCTGCGTTTTCGTAACCGATATATGGATTCAGCGCCGTCACCAGCATCAATGAATTGTGTAGGTTATGATGCATTTTTTCTTTGTTGGCCTTGATGCCTACCGCACAATTTTTATTAAAGGAAAGAATGGCTTCGGCAAGGAGTCTGGCAGACTGAAGGAAATTATAGATACATACCGGCATAAATACATTGAGTTCAAAGTTTCCTTGGGATGCCGCCATCCCCACCGCCACATCGTTGCCCATAACCTGAACCGCCACCATGGTTACGGCTTCGCATTGGGTCGGGTTCACCTTGCCCGGCATAATGGAGGAGCCGGGTTCATTTTCGGGAATGAAAATTTCCCCGAGTCCGTCTCTGGGTCCACTGGCAAGCCAACGTACATCGTTTGCAATCTTCATCATATCGCAGGCTAAGGCCTTGATAGCACCGTGGGCAAAAACAAGTTCATCCTTGGAAGTTAAGGCATGGAATTTATTGGGCGCTGTGACAAACGCTTTGCCGGTAATCTCGCTTACCTTTTCTGCAACCTTTTCCCCGAACATGGCAGGCGCATTTAATCCCGTCCCCACCGCAGTACCGCCAAGGGCAAGTTCGTGAAGAGGTTTTACCGCAAGGGCGAGAAGTTCCACATCCCGCTCCAAACTGCTTCGCCAGCCGCTGATTTCCTGACTGAAGGTGATGGGCGTCGCATCCTGAAGATGGGTTCTTCCGCTTTTGACAATCCCTTGGTTCTCTTCCTCCAACCTTTTAAAGGTGGCAATGAGGGTTTTGGCCGCAGGAATCAGTCTATCTTCCAGCATAAGGACCGCCGCAATATGCATGGCGGTAGGGAAGGTATCGTTGGAGGACTGACTCTGGTTTACATCGTCATTGGGGTGCAAAATCTTTTCTCCCGCAATTTGGTTTCCTCTGTTTGCAATAACTTCATTGGCATTCATATTGGATTGGGTACCGGAACCGGTCTGCCAAACCACAAGAGGAAAATGTTGATTTAGTTCCCCGCCGATGACTTCGTCACAAGCCTGACAGATCGCCTGCATCTTCTCTTCCGTCATTCTGGCAGGCGAAAGGTCATGATTCGCCTGTGCTGCAGCCTTCTTTAAAATACCAAAGGCATGTATAATCTCTGCCGGCATCGTTTCGATATCAACGCCGATTTCAAAATTCTCGTGACTTCTCTGGGTCTGCGCTGCCCACAAACGGTCCGCAGGCACCTTGACTTCTCCCATAGAATCATGCTCGATACGATATTCCATTTTCTCAATTCCTTTCCCCATAATTTCTATATTTTGACACTTTTTATAACGGCTCGCAACCTTTCGGCACTGTGATGCAATTGCTTTAATTCTAAATCATCGAGGGGGAATACCACCTTGCTGTGAGCGCCCTTGTTTCCTACAATATTTAAAAGACTTAAGCAGATGTCATCAATTCCGTATTCCCCATGGAGCATGGTAGAAACCGTAATCGTGGTATCGATGCCGCTCAGCAAACATTTACAAATATGTGCAACAGACATAGATACCGCATAGAAGGTTGCCCCTTTCCTTTGGATGACCCGTGCACCGGATTTTTTAACATATTCCTCAACGGCATCTTTATTCAGCGGCTCAAAATCATGTTCGGCATTCACAAGAGATTTGGCATACATCTCCACCGGAACATTGGAAATATTGGCAATGGACCAAGGAACAAAGGCAGAATCGCCATGTTCCCCCAGAACATATGCATGGACATTTTGCTGGCTGACAGAGTAATACTCGGAAATTCTGGCCCGAAGCCGTGCCGTGTCTAAAACAGTCCCTGAACCGATAATTCTCTCCTCCGGAAGTCCGGAATATTTGCAAAACGCATAGGTAAGTACATCCACCGGGTTGCTGACAATAATGTAAGAAGCCTCCGGGGCATGGCGGACAATCTTGCCGGTAATTTCTTTAAGGATGTCCACATTGGTTTGTGCCAAATCAAGTCTTGACTGTCCGGCTTTTCTCGCAACGCCGGAGGTTATGATAACAATGTCCGACCCCTTGGCATCTTGGTAATCCCCTGCATAAATGGAGCACGGATTGCAAAAAGGAACGCCTTGTCTGATATCCAGCGCCTCGCCAAGAGCCTTCTCCCCATTGATGTCGATCATCACAATTTCAGAGGCAAGACCCGTCACGGTCAACGTGTACGCAATGGTTGAACCAACAAATCCGCTGCCAATAATTGTAACTTTGTTCATAATTTTCTCTCCTTGCTTCCATTTAAGTACGTTAATATTTTATCAATCTTTTTCCATTATACCACAGCCTTTCTTATTTTTCAAGACATAACTTGATTTTTCTGTATTTTTTTCGCCCATTTTTTGTACAGTTCTCTCCCTTTGCATGGCAAAAAATAAGGCCGCCCATCTTTATGGCAACCAATAGCATTCTAACGGAAAAATCCTTTGAAGGGAATTTTTATTGCACCTTGCTGTTTTGGGGAGAATATGATATGATAGAATCATCGCATACTGAAAAAAGGAGGCTTTTCTATGAAGATCGCATTTTATGGTGCCGCCCACGAAGTAACAGGATCTTGCACCGTGATTTATGCCAACCACAAAACCATTATGATCGATTGCGGCATGGAACAAGGCCCCGACATTTACGAAAACTGTCAATTACCTATTTTACCGTCCCAAGTGGACTATCTTCTTTTAACCCACGCCCATATCGACCATTCGGGAAAAATTCCGGCATTGACTTCGGGAGGCTTTCGGGGACACATCTATACAACAACTGCAACCATGCGGCTTTGTAAAATTATGTTGCTGGATGCCGCCCATATTCAAGAATTTGAAGCAAAGTGGAGAAACCGCAAGGCAAAGCGTGCCGGCAAGGAGGAATATGTCCCCCTTTATACCACCCATGACGCAGCACACGCCATGGAACAATTTGTGGGTTGTGACTACGAAAAAGAATACCAACTCTGTGATGGCATCAAGGTGTCCTTCACCGATGCAGGGCATCTGCTAGGCTCGGCCAGTATCCGTTTAACGGTAACAGAGAACGGAAAGACCCAAACCATCGTCTTTTCCGGGGATTTGGGAAACTACGCACGACCCTTGATTCGGGATCCTCAACAGCCCAAACATGCCGATTATGTTGTAATAGAATCCACCTATGGCACACGGGTTCATGGCAAACGTCCCGATTATATTGGGCAACTCACTCATACCATCCAAAAAACCTTTGATCGGGGCGGGAGTCTGATTATCCCCTCCTTTGCCGTTGGCAGAACCCAGGAGTTTTTATATCTTCTGCGTACCATCAAAGAAGAAAATCTCATCAAAGGGCACCCTAATTTCCCTGTTTATGTCGACAGCCCCTTGGCGGTTGAGGCAACCGGGATCTATAGCGGAAATTTAACCGATTATTATGACAAGGAAACTTTAGCGCTTCTAAAGCAGGGTATCAACCCCATTTCCTTCCCCAACCTAAAATTGTCGGTAACCAGCGATGATTCCATGCAGATCAACAAAGACCCTTCGCCTAAGGTTATTATTTCAGCCAGCGGCATGTGCGAAGCAGGCAGAATCCGCCATCATTTAAAGCATAATTTATGGGAAGAAAAAAACACCATCCTCTTTGTGGGCTATCAGGCAGAAGGGACCTTGGGGCGCACCCTTTTGGAAGGCGCACCTTCGGTCAAACTTTTTGGAGAACCGGTGCAGGTAAAAGCGGAGATTGTGCAGTTTGAAGGCATCAGTTCTCACGCAGATAAAGAGATGCTGCTGGGTTGGCTTGCAGGGTTTTCTCAAAAACCGAAAACGGTTTTTGTCAACCACGGCGCCGATGGGGTCTGCGACCAATTTGCGGCCACCATAGAGGAAACGCTTGCCATCCCTGCCACCGCACCATACAACGGGGCGGAATATGATTTGATTTCCGGGGTATGCTTAGAAAGAGGAAATACCACACCTATTGAAAAAACATCCGGAGCCAAGACACCGCCTCGGGAAACCACGGTCTGGGGTCGGCTGTTATCCGCCGGCAACCGTTTGATGGGCATTATAGAAAGTTACCGCAGCGGTGCCAACAAGGACATAGCAAAACTGACAGATCAAATCACGGCACTTTGTGATAAATGGGAAAGATAATATGAAATTTTAGAACAGAAAGCAGGAATCATTCATGAATCTATGTGTATTTGGCGCAGCAAGCGCTAAAATTAATCCATCTTATATTACAGCCGTAGAAGCCTTAGGGGAAGAAATCGCCAAACGAGGGCATTCTCTAGTCTTTGGCGCAGGCGACAACGGACTGATGGGGGCCGCCGCGCGGGGTGTAAAAAGAGGCGGCGGAAAAATCTTTGGCGTCATCCCCAAGTTTTTCCGCGACGAAAGCATCGAGGAGATTTTTAACGCCTGTGACGAGTTGATCTATACCGAAAACATGGCACAACGAAAAGCAAAAATGGAGGATCTGGCTGATGCCTTTTTGATTGTTCCCGGCGGCATCGGCACCTTTGAGGAGTTTTTTCAGGTTCTCACCCTAAAGCAACTGGGAAGACACACCAAACCCATTGCCATTTATGATGTTGACGGATATTACGAGAAATTAAAGGAATTTTTAGCCTTTTCCATGGCCCAAGGATTTATTCAGGAAGATTGCAAAAAGTTGTATGGATACAGCAGTTGTCCCAAAGATGTCCTTACATACATCGAACAGGACAAACAAATCAAAAGAGATGTGCATGACTTGAAAAACGGTTAAAAAAGACTCTTTTTTCCTAAGACCCCCTAGGGGGTCTTTTTGTATTCCCAAAAAACAGGATAAGAAAATCCCTTCCCGCCTGCCAGGTCAATTTTTGATTGACAAACCCCTGCCACTGTGATACAATAATTCCGTTCTATCCACGGGTAAGCACCAAAGAGCCCCCCATGGATGCAAACCCCGAGCAATTCTATATTCGCTTGCTTTTGCTCTATCAAAAACGGAGCACTAACATACACGGACAGGTGTCGAAGTGGGGACGTTTGCGAGCACGTCCAGTGGACGATAAAGCGAGCAATAAAGAGTGGCAGCGGTCGAAATTTTTCACAGCAGTGATTAAAAATTTCGGGCACCGCAACAGGACATAACGGGGCTGA
>JAZRPL010000123.1:0-1381 GCA_045649245.1 Ructibacterium sp. | reverse complement strand
AAGACCGATTTTAGGGATTTCTATCAGGAGCCTTATTTCCCAACGCCGGAAAAATACAATGGATACAACATTGCGGCAAAATGGGATGGAAAGCAGTATTTCTCACCCGAAAGACGCTATAAATAGTTTCTGATTCTCCACTTCACTTTCCATACGACAACCTCATAGAAGTAATGGTAAATGGCAAAATGCCATTACTTCTATTAAATTTACCCTTTTTCACTAATAACGGAAGGAAATCCGTTTCAAACCAGAAAGGAAACCGACTATGAATAAGAATTTTGAACTGAACGCCGCTGCACAGAACACCGTCAAGACTGAAACCACCCAGAACATCGTTGCCATCCCCGCCAAGAAGAAGGCTACCCGCAATACCATTGAATGTAAGGTAATCCACAAGGACAATATCATCGCCCTGACGAAGCGCTTTGCCACCGCTGCCAGCAAGCCCGGAACCAAGGAGTTCAAGGAACTTGCGAAGATCCGCCAGATGTTCCCTGCTTATGAGGTTGTAGCCCGCACCGCAAGTCCCTCTGCCACCCGTGTTTCTATGAAGGGTCTCTCCTACGACTTTATGGAGGAGCATATCGCCCTTCTTCACGAAGCAGACCTTCCCGCCTACACCCAGCAGAAGAGGCTCTCCCAAGCCTATAAGAACCCGTATATGTATATGCGTAAGTGGTTCGTTGAAACCTATCCCAACTGGGCGGAATATGTAGTCCAGAACAACGAAGAAATCGGTGCTTAATCAAGAGAAAGAATTATAGGAGGATTTTTAAAATGAAGAAGTTTGAACGTGTTTTTGAAGAAATGAAGATTGAGAAGCGTCTGCCGGTTGCCAATCACGCAGCCAAAACCATCGTAATGTCCGACACCTTCGCCCGCGCCGCAGCAGAACCCGGCAGCAACGAATTTATCTACCTGATGAGCCTGCGTCAGTATTGCCCGGATTACGAAATCATCACCCGCAAGGCACGCGCTTCCAAGAAGGCGGGTAAGGAACGCATCCCTTATGACAAGATGCGCAACTATATCCGTTGTCTGCGGAACAGCGAACAACATATGAATACCTTTGAGCGCGTGGTGCTCTATTCCAAATCCCAGAAGTTCCCCTACAATACCGTCTATAACTGGTTTATCCGCAGCTTCCCGGATTACGGCATTACGCCGGAGTTTGATAAGGACGGTTTCCCGATTGTGCGGGCGAACACGATTGGTGTAAATGAGATTATTGCGGAACTACCGCAAGCGGCAGATCTGCAGGACACGGAAGACACCAATGAGCTTAAGAAGGCTGTATAAGGCTTTCTTAAGCCCTATAGGGCAACTTAAGGGAACATAAGGCAATCCAAATCAACTTAAGGAGAGAAAGAAAATGAAA
>JAZRPL010000122.1:0-1389 GCA_045649245.1 Ructibacterium sp. | reverse complement strand
GTTTTGAAAATGGGTGGACCGACTGCATTGCAATCCATGCTTTATTGTATGTTTTCCATGGTGCTTTCCAGAATGGTCAGCGGATTTGGAGACGGGGCAGTGGCGACGCAGCGTGTCGGAGGACAGATTGAATCTCTTTCGTGGAACACTGCAGATGGATTTTCGTCAGCTATCAATGCGTTTGCAGCGCAGAACTACGGTGCGGGTAAGATGGAGCGTGTGAAGAAGGGATATAAAGTCTCTGCTATTGTTATGTTCTTTTGGGGTGCTTTGGTTGCATTTCTTTTTATTGTATTCCCAAAGCAATTGGCGTCTATATTTTTCCACGAAGCAGATGTCATTGCGCTGTCCATAGATTATTTGAGAATACTGGGTATCGGGGAAGCTTTTATGTGTCTGGAACTTATGGCAGTTGGTGCGATTTCAGGAATGGGAAATACGAAGCTCTGCAGCATGATTACGATTGTTCTTACGGGAATGAGAATTCCATTGGCACTTTTGTTGAGTAGAACACCGCTGGAACTCAATGGTATTTGGTGGGCACTGACAATTTCAAGTGTTGCGAAGGGATTCGTGATGAATGGGGCGTTTTATAGAGAGTGTAGGAAAAGAGGTTAGTTATGGATAAATTCGTTTTAAAATCAGAATACAAGCCAACCGGCGACCAGCCACAAGCAATCGAAGCCCTTGTAAAAGGCTTTGAGGAAGGCAATCAATGCCAAACCCTTCTTGGTGTTACTGGTTCCGGTAAAACATTTACTATGGCGAATATTATTGAAAAACTGAACAAACCAACCTTGGTGATTGCGCATAATAAGACTTTGGCAGCACAGCTCTATGGGGAATTCAAGGAATTCTTCCCTGATAACGCGGTGGAGTATTTTGTTAGTTAGAATGGTGGGGACAAAAAAGTAGTGTTATTTAGTACTATTTAGTACCGAAAAATCCCCATTTTCCATACAAAATAGGACAAAACGGACTAGATGATACAGGGCGATACGGATAGCATTTGTGACTTTTATTCGTAATGAGTCATAGAGAAAATTATGTATTGACATTTTAATTCACGATATTTATAATTTGTATATAAATGAGCGTGGTCCTGCTTTAGTGGACGACTCAAAATAAGTGTTCCCTACTAAGTGGGATAATGATAGTCGCTATATTGGCGGCTATTTTTGTTATATGAAACAATATTGAAAAAAGTATACAATCACCGAACTAATGTTCTGTACTTTTTTTATTATATGTGTTATAGTAGAACAGTAAGGTTTAACGATAGGTTCATTGAGAAAGGGGACGATATAATGATTTATTTTACAAGTGATTTACATTTGGGGCATCGTGGTATTATAGAAATGCAGAATCGTCCTTTTGAAAATGTAGAAG
>JAZRPL010000121.1:0-1038 GCA_045649245.1 Ructibacterium sp. | reverse complement strand
TGAAAGGATATAGCGCTACGGCGACCGACTATGGAAAGCATTTCCGGAAAAATCTGGATTATTCTGCAAGTAGCGTGGAAGATTTGGAAGAAATATTAGATTTCTATGCAAAAGATATTCCCGTCAGCAAACCGACTGACCATCAAATATGGAGTATGGCAATCCTATTCGGCGCCTATTTAGGAGAAACCCTATTGAATAACGGTCTTGCTCAAAAAGGATATGGCTGGGGGAAAGACGCTTCTTCTGAACTCCCATTTTTGGTAAATAGGGATGGTTGCCTTCTCACCCCGATTGATAAGGTTTACAAACGACTGATGAACGGACGGGAAGATAACGTGGTTTCTTTTTATCAATTCGCTGTAAAAGAATTATAACGAAACAATTACACATTTGGGATTCAAGTAAATGTGATGGGGAAGTAAAAATGGAGAAAATCATTGTAATCGGCTGTCCGGGGAGTGGGAAAAGCACCTTTTCCAAGGCGCTTCACGAAATCACGGGGATACCGTTGGTTCATTTGGACAAGTTGTTCTGGAATGAGGACAAAACCACCGTGGAAAAGTCGGTGTTTTATGAAAGATTATCTAAGGCGCTCCAGGGGAGCCGATGGATCATCGACGGGAATTACGCATCTACTATGGAGTTAAGGATGCGGGCGTGTGACACGGTGGTGTTTCTGGATTATCCGTTGGAGGTCTGCCTTAAGGGGATTGGGGAGAGAAAAGGCAAACCCCGAAGCGATATGCCTTGGATAGAATCGGAGAAAGAAGACGAAGAATTTCTTCAGTTTATTCAAAATTATCAATCCCAAAGCAGACCCCAAGTAATAAAACTGCTTCAAACCTATTCTGACAAAAATATTTTTATCTTTACCAGCCGTGCCCAGGGGGACGAGTTTCTAGCGCAAATGAAGCGATAACAATCTGTACGGAACCCAATCAATAAAGACAAATGCGGCGCCCGGACAATCGGGCGGGTTTTACATTTTGTATAGATTTTTCTTTTGAAAAAGAACGAAATTTTGGAGGACACAAG
>JAZRPL010000120.1:0-1850 GCA_045649245.1 Ructibacterium sp. | reverse complement strand
ACCTTCAAACAGTGCCAAGAGGCTGGCGGACGCGTCCGCAAGGGTGAAAAGTCCAGTATAGTTGTCTTCTGGAAATGGATTGAGCAGGAAGACGAAGAAACCGGCGAAAAGAAAGAAGTGCCATTTCTCCGCTATTACAATGTATTTCACATCGACCAGTGCGAAGGTATCAGCGCGAAGCACAACACCGAAACGGTTCTCCCTGACGGCGCGGACACCCTGGCAACCGCCCAGGACATCATATATGACTACCTCTCCCGCGAAGGTGTAAAGATGACCCACACCGAAGGCGACCAAGCCTTCTACCGTCCCGCGACTGATGAAGTGGTGCTCCCCATCCGCAAGCAGTTCGTCTCCACTGCTGAATATTACAGCACGGTCTTTCACGAACTGACCCACAGCACGGGTCATCCCTCCCGCCTGAACCGGCTGCCCCGCCCCTCCTTCTTCGGCACAGAGGATTACAGCAAGGAAGAACTGGTCGCAGAGATGGGAGCATCCGCCCTGGTGAATTATGTGGGGGTGGAAACCGCCAACAGCCTCCGCAACAACACGGCATACATCCAGAACTGGCTGACGGTTCTCAAAGGCGACAAGCGTTTCATCGTGAGCGCGTCCAGCAAAGCCGAAAAGGCTGTGAATCTGATTCTGGGGAGCGCGGGCTGATGCCCGCCTCCCCATATGGAGGAAAAGCGATGATCTTGGAAGATGATTTTATGTGGATTACCAGCCAAGCCTTTTCTGAAATGCGCCTGATGGTCGAAGGTGCGCTGAACCTATATGAAGATGACTCTGGTGTGCTGTGTCGTCTGGCGCGGGAGGCGGACGAACTGGAAGCCATGCGTTCGCTGAACGACATCGGCACCTGCTTGTATGAGTTCAGGCGACAAATCAAGGCGTTACAGGAGGCACACTACAAAGCATCTACGCAGACCCAGGAGGCGTAAAGACTAACACTTGGTTTCTCTGACGATTTTCAAAGGCTGAAAAAGGGGCGAAAACAAGCTCAAAACCTGCGAAAATCGTCAAGGGAAACCAACCGACCCTTTATTTGACAGGAGGCAATCACGATGGCAATATACGGCTACGCCCGCTGTTCGACCAATGAGGACAAGCAGGACATCAACCGCCAAATCCGGGAACTGAAAGATGCTGGCGCAGAAGAAGTGGTCTTTGAATATGAACACGGCGACGCCAAGGTGAAAAAAGAACTCCATATGCTCCTGGATATGGCGACTGAAGGCGACACCATCATCACCTTGGAGGTCAGCAGACTATCCAGGAGCACACAGCAGTTGTGCGAAATCATTGATGTTATCCGCGCAAAGAAACTGCGTTTGGTGATTGTGGGGAGCATCACGATTGACTGCCGGAACGGGCAGACCGACCCGATGAGCGAAGCGTTCTTACAGATGGCGGGTGTGTTCAGCCAGTTGGAACTGGCGATGATACGCGCCAGGGTGAAGTCCGGGATGGAGAATGCCAAGAGCAAGGGAAAGCGGATTGGCAGACCGCAGACCACGAAAGAGGACATCCCCACGGTGTTTTACAAGCACTATCCGGCGTTTGTGGCAGGGACGATGAACCTCACTGAACTGGCGCGGGTGTGCGGGCTATCAAGACCGACGGTGTATAAGTATTTGAAGTTGATTATATAAAGGCGATGTGCTATACTTGTTCTCGCAGACAAACTTGAATTTGTCGAACAGTAATGTAATAAACATGGAGGAATCACATATGAATATTAAACTCATGCCGATCAACGATGATAACAGAGATGCTGTTTTAAGCCTTTCCTCTCGTGAAGATCAACCCTTTTGTGCGCCCAATGACTATTCCTTGGAACAGGC
>JAZRPL010000119.1:0-12432 GCA_045649245.1 Ructibacterium sp. | reverse complement strand
TTAAATAATTTTTTGCTTTTCGCCAAGAATTTTCAGACTCTCAATTTTGTCCCGTAACCGTGCTGCACGTTCAAATTCTAATGCTTTGGAAGCAGCATGCATTTTTTCGGATAATAATGCGATGATATCTTGGTGCTTTCCATCCAATACTGCCGTAATCTGGTCAAAAACCTCTTTATATTCCTTTTGAGAAATTCTCCCATCACAAGGCGCAGAGCATTGGTTAATATGATAATATAAGCAAGGACGACCTTTTCCGATATCTCGAGGCAATACCTTGCGACAACTTCGAACTTTAAAAATCTCTTTAATGGTTTCCAAGGTTTCCCGTACCATAAAGGAACTCATATATGGGCCGAAATATCGTGCCCCATCTTTTACCACTTTCCGAGTCATGGTAATTCGCGGAAAATCCTCTTGGAATGTAATTTTAAGATAAGGATATTGTTTATCATCTTTTAAGAGGATATTGTATTTGGGACGGTATTTTTTAATTAAATTACATTCTAAAACCAGAGCCTCTACCTCTGTGTCGGTAATCATATAATCAAAATCATGTATATGGGAAACCATGGCCGTAGTTTTGGCAGTATGATTTTTAGAATGCATAAAATACTGACTGACCCTATTTTTCAGTGATTTACTTTTCCCAACATAAATGACTGTGCCGGCCTCATCTTTCATCAGATAAACGCCAGGGCAAAGGGGAAGGTTTTTTAGTTTTTGCTTAATAGAAACCTCGTCGAATTTCATAATATCCCTCATGAATAATACAAAAGAGCACACTGTCTTTTGCTTGCTAGCAAAATAGTCTGCTCTTTCCATGCAATGTTTTAAAAATGTTTTTAAGCAAAATTAGAAGAAATTAATTCAACCAAATCATTAACTGCCTTCTCTTCGTCGCTTCCTTCTGCGATAATGGTAATGTTCAACCCTCTGGTAATTCCCAGAGAAAGAACACCCAATAAACTTTTGGCATTAACTCGGCGATTGTCCTTTTCGATCCAAATGCTGGATTTATATTCATTTGCTTTCTGTATAAAAAAAGTCGCAGGTCTAGCATGTAAGCCAACTTGATTTTGGACAACAACTTCTTTCATATACATAATACCGCTCCTTCTGTTCCGAAATCGTCCACACAATGATGACATGGAAATGAGATAAGAATATAATACTAAAAAAATGCAATAAAGTCAATAGTTTTTTATGTTTTAAATAAAAACTCTCTTTATTTTTGGGTATATTTACCAATCATAAAAAGGGAATTGGAGAAAAAAGTCATCATAATAAATATTTTGCCAATATTCTTAGTAAATCTTTACTTCTCGCAAAAGAACCTCCACCCTCTAATAGATCTATGATTCCTTTTCATTTGTTTTTGGAGTTTGTTCTGCTTTTTTAAGTCTGGGGATAAATCGCTTTGCAAAAGAGCCTTTGCCGCGATTTTTGATATAGAAAAATCCGATCACGGAAAAGACCAGTGCACCCACAAAGTTAACAAGAAGGTCCTTCATGGTATCCATCAAGCCGATATCCAGATGCCCTCCCAAATTCAAGGACATCTTGGATGCTTCGGCGCCGTTTATCTTTAAGTTCTGTCCTTCTACTATGACGTTTTCGATTCCTTCAATCAACACCGGAACATTTTCTCCCGCCGGATTTAAATCCACTGTTGCTATGGTTTGCAGAATTTCATCTTTTTGCATATCGGTAAAGGCCAGCGTGTCCATAGTAAATTCAAAGAACTCCCATAGCACACCAATGGTCATAGAAAAACAAAAGGCAACCAAGGCAACAAAAAATGGGGAAAGTTTGAACTTAAAGTATTCACTTTGATTAAATATATCGATCATGGAAACCCCTACGGCTGCCATCAAAAAGCCATTGGAAATATGCAGCATAGTATCCCACCATGAAAATTTGAGATAAAAGCCCCGAATTTCCCCTAAAATTTCTGCGCAAAAAATAAAAAGGATAATAATGACTTCCAGCGTATTTGGCAAGGTGATTTTTAATCTGCGTTCTACAAAAACCGGAGTAAGAAACAGAAACAATGTCAAAACACAAGTGAAACAATTTTCGTAATTCTTAGCGAATATTTGACCGATTAAAACCGCGATGACAATTGAGGTGAGAATCAAATATAAAATAGACATTCCGCGGCTGTTCTTGCCAAAATTCTCTTTAAATTCAGGACGGGAATACTGGTTGTCGTTTGTCTTTTTTTGTGTCAAAGGATTCTTCCTCCTCTTATCAAATAATTCATATACTATTCTATCATATTTCCAAAAAAAGTCAATGACACAAGGAAAACTCGACAAAACTTCTCTTATTATTTCTTGGTTTGACATCCTTTTCTTTCGTTTTTATAAACATTGAAAATATTTTTTTCTTTTTTTTAAAAATGCTTGATTTTTTTTGAAATAGATGCTATACTATCGATGTATCCAAGATAACGCATTGTATTCACACTTTGTAAGTCGCAGTTCTTTGGTTTACAGAATGTGGACATTTTTTTAATGTCGTTCCAATGACGCTTTCATCACGGAATACAAATAATTATATTTTGGAGGTACCACAACATGAATCAGGGTACAGTAAAATGGTTTAATCCCGCAAAAGGCTTTGGCTTTATTTCCGATGACAATGGCGGCGACGATGTTTTCGTTCATTTCTCCGCAATCATTGCAGACGGATTTAAGACTCTGGAAGAGGGTCAAAAGGTAACTTATGATACCGAGCCGGATCCCAAAGACGCCAACAAATTGCGGGCTGTTGATGTTCGCGTAGTATAAGAACAGCAATTAATTCCAAAATATCATCATTACGCCATATCAGTTTCAAGGTTCTAACGTTTGTTGTGTAACTCCGAATATTGTTATTTCGTACGATTGATATATGGACAAAGTAAACCCCCGAACATTTGTTCGGGGGTTTTTCTTATCTTCTTTTAAAATTTAACAGTCTGACGATAACCGGGCTTAAGATCATGTTAGAGGCTATCTCAAACAAGAAGTTTGCCCCAACTAAAGTAAAAATCATATATCCGGCCACATTGCTGTCAAGTCCGGCTGCTGCCGCCCAGCCTTGTATAGCCTCCATAAAGAAGGCCAAACATCCAAGTAGAAAGATTCCGGTATTGACTACCGGGCACACAATGGCTGCTGCAATTACGGCAAAATACCGATGATATCGTTGCAACCATTGATATACAATACCAGCAGCAAAACCGGATAAAACTCCCTTGAGTAAAACCGTGATTACAGTCCCTGGGACGTTAATTGCCAGAAACGCCGCCGAGTCGGTCAAAAGCACAACTGCGCCGAAGATAAGGCCAAGCCATGCCCCTGCGCCAACCCCGCATGTGGTAGCACCAATAACAATGGGTAACAATACCAAGGAAATTGAGAAAGGTCCCAATTTGATAGTTGCCCCGAGAAATTGCAGGACAATGACTATTGCAGTAAGCACTGCACACAATACCATGGTTTTGGTTGTCCATTCCTTTTTTGTTTGTAACATTATAAATTCCTCCTTGCTGTCGTTCGCCTTTGGCGATACAACGCATAATGATTTATTGTGAAACATCGGAGAATCTTTGGCATTAGCACAACACTTTTCTGCCTTTTGGGTCAAACAGATGTTGCGGTAAGAATATGCCGTTCATTTCCGATGCAATTTTATTTACCAGGCATATTTTTTTGGTACAAAATATATAGGCCTTTTAGAATAAGATTTTCGTCCATAGTAATGGCATGGCGACAATGAGGAATAATGGTCGAGGCAAGTCCTCCTGTTGCAATTACCGGCAAAGTTTCGCCCATTTCTTCATAGAATCGATCGATCATCCCGTCTAGCATTGCTGCATGACCAAAGACGACTCCTGCACGCATACAGTCAATGGTATTCTTTCCTAATACCGATTTTGGAGCATCTAAACTAATTTGCGGTAACTGTGCCGTACCGCCAGCCAATGCCTTAAGAGAAATATGTACGCCGGGAATAATGGAAACGCCAATGAATGCACCGCCCTTTTCCATTGCCATGATTTTAGTAGCAGTCCCCATATCAACAATTAAAGATGGACTCCCGTACAGTACATGTGTTGCCACACAGGCACAAATTAAGTCCGCACCAACCGTTGCCGGATTGTCGCAAACGATTTTAATTCCGGTCTTAATGCCGGGTGCTACCATAATGGCATCTAATCCATATAAGATTCGGACTGCCTTTTGGATAATGGTATTAAGGGGAGGTACCACGGATGAAACAATAACGCCGGAAATTTCGCTATTTTCTACGCCGTGTAAAATAAGAATGTTTCGAATTTTAACAGCATATTCCTCTTCGGTTTTTCTAGGATCGGTGGCGATCCTGGCTACAAAAGCCAATTTTTCATCCAGAAAACCTCCAAGAACGATGTTGGTATTTCCGATATCAATTGTGAGAATCATTGTTTTCGCCTCCGTTTATTGCGTTTTAGCCCTATAAGGAAATTTAAAGACAATGTATTTTTTCAATTTCATCGCCCAGTGCTTTTGCTATTGAAGCAAAACCAAGATCGTTAGGATGAATGCCATCAACCGTTCCATCTGTTCCTGCCATTTCCATTAGTTTTGTGCCGGGTATGAAATATACATTTTGATCTCCTGAAGCCACTGCGTGATTGTAGGTAGTTCTAATGATATCTAATCTTTCCTTCTCTTCATCATCTAAATTAATTTTAGGTCTTGACATTATAATGATGGGCAAGGTTGGATTTGCACTTCGAATTGTCTTGAACATTTTTTCGTGGGTATTGCTTAAATCTTCTGTGTTTAATGCGTTCCAGTCATAATCATATACAAAAAGCGACATATCCATTTGGCTGATATATTCCGCAATTTCCCTCTCGGCTTTTGCGCTGCCCGCAAATCCAAGATTGATATAGTCGCAATCAAATCTTCTGGAAATGATATTTGGATATGCGTTACCTGGTCTTGATGCACAACCGCCTTGGGTAATGGACGAACCATAATACACAATCGGCATTTGGCTCTTGTATGGAGTTGGCGGCTCGATTACAGCGTCGTCGGAAACACCAAGGTATAACTCACAAACCTCACTATATTGAGGAAAATGAATCGTAAGTTCGCGGGGCATCTTGGTTTTAAAGTCGATCAAATATTCATATTCTTCAATCGTGGCAAAGGTCGGTTTAAAGATGCCATAAAATGTTTCTTTGCCGTTTTCTCTTACATATAAATCAAATCCCGCCGAACCAATAAGTGTAAAATGAGGGATTTTAGAAACGCCTCCCATTTTAACGCTAATTGCTATGTAAGGACTATCGGTTCTAAAACGCAATCTCCCGCCGGCTGTACGAGAATGAAGGAGATTTACCTCATCGCTCACAGTTCTTGCAATCTCTTCGGGAAATCTACGAAATTTCCCATCTTCGTAAAACAGGCCAAACAACTGAAAGGGCGTCTTTCTTGGGTCGTAAAATACGATATCCTCTTTATCAATTTTTGTTTTTACCAAAAAATTTTTATCAACATCTACGATATCTTTCATAGATTGTATCACTCCTAATTGGTTAACTGTTGCCAATTATACTACTTTTGTCGCAAAAAAGCAATTACTATTTATAATATTTTTTAAAATACAAAAAGCGTTGTAGATTTCTACAACGCTTTTTGTCATAACATTTTTACTTATTTGCGCCAACTGCACTATCTACTGCATTGGTTACCCCGTTTGTTGCATCCTTTACAGCGTTTCCTGCACCGTCCACAATATCTTTTGCCGCATTTCCGACTCCGTCGGCTGCATCTTTTACGGCTTGGCCGGCACCGTTTGCAACGTCCTCGGTAGCCTGTTTTGCATCATTTACTGCCCCTTCTGCACCACCGGTTATATTTTCCGCGGCCTCTTGGGCTCCTTCGCCATTTTCTCCGGAGGTAGCATTGTGGATGCCGCTTGTAGCGGCCGGGGATTCTCCTGCTCTTCCATCAGTGTCATATCCTTGATCCATAGTCGTTGCGCCATTCGTGCATCCCACTAACAGCAAGCAACAAATGGCTGCACTAAGCCAAATCGAAACCATCTTTTTCATTGTATACTCTCCTCTTTCAAAATACTGATCTTGCAACCGTATTGTATCCTATTTTAAGAGAATTATACAAAATACGCCGATTTCTTCATGATTATCGTTTTGACAAATGTTCAAATTCTACTTTGACGGATTTTCCATATTCTGTGGGAGACATCCCCGTCATTTGCCGAAATCTTCTGGAAAATAGATGGATAGAATCAAATCCCAAATACCCTGCAATTTGTGAGATATTAAGATTTCCTTCTCGAATCAAGGTCTTGGCTGCCTCCATTTTCATTTTAGAAAAATATTGCATAACGCCCATTCCCATTTTTTCCTTGAAGATAACCTTTAGACTGGAGCCACTAATGCCGATTCGATTTAGGACTTGCTGGAATACTAACTTTTCCTGAATGTTTTCTTGCAAATATCTTAAGACATCTGCCACAACATCCTGTTCAAGGCCACGCCGCAAGGTAGAAGTAACAAACGGAACTTCCCCATAACTTCGATAAAGAGAGATTAATAACTGTTCCAGGGACAGCAAAAGCATCTGCTCTGCGCCAAAAGGTGCATCTTTTCGCCGTTCTAATTTGCTCAAAAAGGTGTCTTCTAACGGGGAAGAAAAGGCTTGCTTGGCCTCAAACACAATTTGAGCCAGCAAATGTTTTTCGAAATCCGATAAAGGAAAAGTCTTTCGTTTAAAGAACTCCATCGAGGCAGAACGACATTGGAAGGTAATGATAACCAAATTAGGTGCATCGATTCCATTGGCTCTGAGATTATGATATTCGTTGGGCTGATAAAAAACGGCCTGTCCTTGCTCTAGTAAAAACCATTCCTGATCCCGTGCGATTTCAATTTTTCCTTTGTCAACATAGATAATTTCCCAAAAATCATGTTGCTCTCCAACAAAGAAAAAATCTTTTTCATATTCAAAATAATGCACAGTTGCAATTTTTGAAACAGAAAACACCTTTTTTAAAGCGGTTAACTGGTAGTTCAATGGTTTCTTCCCTCCTCCTCTTCATTCGCTTGTTATACCCTGGATTTTTAGCCGTGCAGACTCTTAAAAACATCTGCAACCTCTGTAATTGTCATATAAGCCTTATCGTCGATGGTGTGCACAATGTTTTTCATGTTGGAAATTTGAAAGCGATTGATTACAAAATATATTACACTCTTTTTTGCATTGGTATATCCTCCCACAGCAGGAAGAATCGTTGTGCCGCTTTCAAATTCTTTTGTTAATACATCACTGATTTCCTGAGGTTTTTCGGTTATGATCATAACGGCCTTGGAGCGGTCAAGTCCTTCTGTGATAAAGTCAATGGTTTTTAGTGCAGCCCCATAAGTGACAATAGAATACAGGGGTAATATCCAACTGCCTCTTACTATTCCGCACAGGATATACAAAAACACATTGTAAATCATTACAAAAGTGCCTACCGTCATTCCCATTCTCTTTGAGAAAATAACCGACATTACTTCAATGCCGTCAATTGCACCGCCATAGCGGATGGTGAGACCGCTTCCTATACCGGAAATCAGCCCTCCAAACAAAGAACAAAGAAGCAGGTCATTTCCAGCCAGAGGTGAAGCAAAACTCACATCAATGGGAAGGATGTCGGTTATGAGCCATGCTCCTAAAGAATACATTGCCACTGCATAAATGGAATATATCGTAAATACCGTTCCTTGTTTTTTAAAACCAAAAAGGAAAAGCGGAATATTTAATAAAATCAAGAATAAGGACAAAGAAAACATTGGCGGTGTAATTTGAGATAAAAGCATGGAGGTGCCGGATATTCCGCTATCATATAATTTGACAGGTGCCAAAAAAATTGTGACGCCAAAGGCATTGACGAAACCGGCAACCGTTAATATGAGAAAGTTTTTAATGTGAAATCTTTTATAGACATCTTTCTTTATCATGATGATTATCTTCCTTTCCGTCAAAAACCTTTCCACGCATTCCTTATGAAAATTATATCATAAAAAAATAGGATAATCAAGTTTTCACATATGATTGGAAATTTAATTCGGATTAGGTTTGTGGTTGCGCAAGATAAAACACAGTCTGCATATTGCAGACTGTGCCGAAATGATTATTTTTTTCTCTTAAACAACTTTACAATTTCAACAATTGGGATTGTCGAAAGAGCAAGAACCAGGGCTACGATGTATTCAAATATGCTAATTACTTCAAATCCAAAAAGATTTCTCAGAACAGGCAGGTAAATCAGTGCCGACGTTAAAGCGAGGGAGAGAAGCATCGTCCCCCAAAGAAGCATATTTCTTGTTTTAAGTTTAAGAATTGATCCATGAGAACGCATATTAAATGAGTGGAATATTTCCGCCATTGACATTGCCAAAAATGCCATTGTCATACCATCGGCGCTTTGTGTAATCTCCCACACTCCTGACTCAATATAATGGCCTATAAAATATGCAGCAAGTGTAATTACCGACACCATAACTCCTTGATATGCCACATTGAAACCAAGGCCGTTGGCAAAAATGCCTTCGTTACTCTTTCTTGGTTTTCTTGTCATAATGTCAGGCTCTGCCTTTTCTGCTCCCAACGCAAGGGCGGGAAGAGAATCGGTTACAAGATTTATGAAGAGAATATGTGCAGGTTTTAATATGGTAAATCCGCAAAGGGTTGCTATGAATATGCTAATAACCTCACTTAAATTTGACGAGAGGAGGAACTGTATACATTTACAAATATTATCAAATATCCTTCTTCCTTCTGCAACGGCGCTCACAATTGTTGCAAAATTATCATCTGCGAGTATCATATCGGCGACATTTTTTGTAACGTCCGTACCGGTTATACCCATGCCGATTCCTATATCTGCATTTTTGATTGATGGAGCATCGTTTACACCGTCACCTGTCATTGCTGTAACACAACCGAGTTTGCGCCACGCGTTTACAATGCGAACTTTGTGTTCAGGCTGAACACGTGCATAAACTGAATATTTTGTAACGACTTCATTGAATTCTTCGTCGCTGTACTTGTCAATCTCTGCCCCTGTTATTGCCATCGATGCATCGTCAATAATACCAAGTGTTTTTGCAATTGCTACCGCTGTATCTTTATGGTCGCCTGTGATCATGATAGGACGAATCCCTGCCTTGGCACATTCGTTAACCGCCGCAGTAACTTCAGGTCTCACGGGATCAATCATACCGACAAGTCCCATAAACACCATGTTATTCTCAAGGGCATCCGATGTATAAACATCCGGAGCCTCTGTATACATTTTATATGCACACCCAAGAACTCTGAGTGCCTGTGAGGCAAAATAGGTGTTTTTCGCAAGAATCTCTGCCCGCAACGCATCCGTAAGTTCTACCTTTTTCCCATCCTTAAAAATATGTGTACATCTTGCGAGAAGTTCGTCCGGGGCACCTTTGGTATATTGTATAATTTCGCCGTCAACATTGTGAACGGTTGACATCATCTTCCTTCCCGAATCAAAGGGTACTTCGCCAATACGAGGTGATTTTGCATTTAATGCTTCTTTTTTAAGACCAAGTTTGGTCGCATAGTTTACAAGTGCACATTCGGTGGGTTCCCCTACTGCTTCGCCTGCTTCATCAGGCTCTGCATCGGAACAGAGCGACATTCCTGTTGCCAGGGATTGTTCATCGTCACCCCAAAAATCTACTACTGTCATTTTATTCTGGGTAAGTGTTCCGGTTTTGTCCGAACAAATAATCTGCGTACAGCCAAGGGTTTCAACCGCGGTCAAACGGCGGATGATTGCCTTTTGCTTAGACATTTTGGTAACACCCATAGAAAGAACGATGGTTACAACGGCAGCAAGGCCTTCCGGGATTGCTGCTACCGCGAGGCTTACTGCAAGCATAAAAGTATCCAGGGTAGTATGAATGTCAAACTTTCCGTTTCGTATGAGTGTAAACGCAAACATAAACACACATATACCCAAAACAAGTTTTGTAAGAAGTTTGCTTAACTGAGAAAGTCGCTTCTGGAGAGGTGTTTCTCCATCTTCGGCTTGGGTTATCGCTGTAGCGATCTTACCCATTTCGGTGTCCATGCCCGTTGCGGTTACTACCATTGTGCCTCTGCCGTAAACAACAACACTGCCCATATAGCACATATTCTTTCTGTCACCAAGGGGAATATCGCCATTTTCTGCAACGGTTAGTGCATAATCAAATTTATCCGATGGAACAGATTCGCCGGTGAGGGCGGCCTCTTCAATTTTAAGACTTGCAGATTCCAGAATTCTACCATCAGCAGGAACTGCATCCCCTGCTTCAAGGATTACAATATCTCCAACAACCAGGTCTTCGCTTTTAACAACCATATGCTTACCGTCACGGATAACTTTGGAGGTTGCAGCGGCCATTTCTTTCAGTGCGTCAATCGCCTTTTCTGCCTTATTCTCCTGAACAACGCCTAAAACTGTATTAAGCACTACAACGGCAAGAATGATAAAAACATCTGTTGGTGCCTCTCCTTCTATAAGAGAAGTGATGAACGATACAACTGCTGCACCGATAAGCACAAGCACCATTGGATCTGCTATCTGGGCAATAAGTCGCTGAAGAAGCGTCTTCTTTTTTCCCTCGATCAGTTTATTTTTTCCGTTCTTTTCAATGCGTGATGTGACCTCATTTTCTGAAAGTCCTGTGCTTACAGAGGATGAAAGCGCAGAAAGAACAGCATCCTTTTCTTCAAGATAGTGTTTCATAAAAATCTCCTTTTCTGTCATTGGATTTTTGCTCCACATAAAAAGACGAAACTATATGCATAGCAAATTACTCGCATATAGTCTCGTCATTTAATTCAAGCCAAGCGGTATACTCCGCTGTGTTCATGTTGACTTGACACGCTTATAAAAGCGCAAACTACTCCCTATAAGGCTTATGTATGTATTTTATCTCAATGGGAATATTTTGTCAATACATTTATCAAATTAGGATCCTTTTTACCAAATAAGTGGTATCAAACGATATTTCACTTTTTCCTTATATGCACCATATCCATCAAGTTCCTTTTCAAGAAATTCTTCTTCACGTTTTATTCTCTTTACAATAATAAAAGGGTATGCCAGAAAAATTAAAAATGCATATATGGAACCTAATATAAGCGGCATCGACAAAAACAGAAATAAAGTTGCACTATACATGGGGTGTCGTACAATACTGTATAATCCAGTATCTATAACCATTTGATTTTCTTGAATTTCTATGGTGCGACTAAGATATGTGTTTTCTCGCAGAACCTCCCAATAAAGCAGATAGCCTACAAGAAAAAAACCTACAGCAATACCAATAATACTTCTCGGTAAGATGTACCAATGAAAGCGAATTGTGAAACCGGCAACAATAAAACCTAGTATAAATGTAAGTCCACTTAGTTTCACAACCATCCTTTGTTCTTGCTGTTCCTCTCTTGCATTTAGTCGTTTTTTTAATAAATCTGGATTTTTAAACATCATGACAATCCCTGTAAGAAACATTGGCAAAAACAAAGTTGCCATAAGCAATACTCCGTTTGCAAAAAAAGTACCAGCGGGCAAAAATATTAATATGCCAACCAAAAGGATACCTAATAACAATTTTGTTGTTGCTTGTATCAATAATTTTATGGTCATATCCTCTCTCCGGGAAAGTGAAGGCTTCATTTTCCCACCTCTTTCAGCATAATATGGCTCGTGTCAAGCCAGGAGAACAGTGAATAATAAGAACCATCACCCAACACGAAATCAAAGATTTCTGTTGGGTACCCGAGAACCTTGTTATGCCTATGGCATAATATGGACCTACTAAATTCACCCGAACATTTTTCATCAGGACCCGCAGGAATGTTAGATTTCCCTGCCCGATATGTAAATATCAAAATCGGCAAACTATTATATTAAATTTTATAAGATACAAGACAACAGAACCTTTTCCTATCTTAATAATCTTCGTATTTTTATCATATTTTTGTTATAAATAATTCTTTGTATCCCACACTTCCCATTTGTGCAGACAACATATCTGATGCATCATTGCCTTTACACCATTCTATAATGGCTTTGGGCAAATTACATCCTCCCATATGGCTAAATGGATATCCACCGCCAAAACGAGCGTTCATTTCTAATATGTATGGTTTCCCGTCAACCATAAAGACATCGCAATCCATATTTGCTATATGCTTTGTGAACGACGCTAATTTTTCAAGTTCATCATAAATCGCACTGTTCATGGTCAATTCAGCAATATCTGTTTCACCTGAACGCATTGCAAGTTTCTTCTTAATTATAATGTTCTGAAGTGCACCATCAAGGTCGGAGATAACATCAGCCCCGTATTCTTGCCCATCG
>JAZRPL010000118.1:0-1014 GCA_045649245.1 Ructibacterium sp. | reverse complement strand
ATCATCAGCACAAAAATAACCTTGTAGACTTTTACGCTTTTTTCGCCAAAGAGGTACTCAACCGCCTTCGATCCGTACTGAGACCAGCCCAATACAGTTGTAAAGGCAAAGAGCAGCATGGCAATGGCAATAAACCATTCGCCGGGCTTGCCAAAGACAGAACCAAATGCATGGCTGATCAGCGTAGCGTCATTGACACCTTCTACAGCAAGACCCGTGTTCAGGTCAATCGCACCGGAGGTAAGGGCAATCAGAGCCGTCATCGGACAGACGATCATCGTATCGAAAAACACTTCAAAAATGCCCCACATACCTTGTCTAACGGGCTCTTTTACATCCGATGAAGAATGCACCATAACAGAGGAGCCAAGTCCCGCCTCATTGGAAAACACACCGCGCTTACAGCCCTGCACCACCACCTGCTTGATGGCTACACCGGCAGCACCACCCGCTACAGCCTTGATGCCAAAAGCAAATTTAAAAATCGACGCAAAGGCAGGCAGGATCATCTCGTAATTTATTCCCACCGCAATAATACCGAATACAACATACGAAATCGCCATAATGGGCACAACACGCTCTGCCACAAAGGCAATTCGCTGAAGTCCTCCAATAATGATCAAAGCACCGATCACAAGCAGTGCAAGGCCGATACACAGGTTGGTGATATTCAAGTTGCCCACAGTCCAACTAACGTTAGAGAAAAAGGCACTTTCCATATTCAGTACGATCTTATTGACCTGACCCATATCACCAATTCCGAAGGATGCCAAAATTGCGAAGCACGCAAAAAGAACCGCCAGAACTGTTGCCACACCTCTACAGCCTTTCTTCTTCCCAAGACCATCCTATAGATAGTACATAGGACCGCCGGACCATTCACCGTTAGCATTGCGGCGACGGTAATAGATACCCAAGACGTTTTCGGAGTAGTTGGTCATCATACCCAAAAAAGCAGCGATCCACATCCAAAATACCGCACCTGGGCCGCCAATAACAATAAGTCGGATCGTA
>JAZRPL010000117.1:0-27721 GCA_045649245.1 Ructibacterium sp. | reverse complement strand
TTCGTCAAAAAAATAGTTGATAAACTATTTTTAAACGATAATGGCTTTTGCCAACTGGGTATCGATATTATATCTTCCATCTTTAATGGAAACAATGCAACCGCCCTTTAAATGGGACACTACTGTAATGCCTTCGCCGCTATAGCAGCCAAGAGAAAACAAAAAGGCATTCAATTCCTCATCATCGGTTTGAATCTGTTTGATGATATATTCTTTTCCTTCTATTGCGTCCGTTAAATTCATGGTATCACCTAGTTTTCTTCTAACAAGTTTTATTCCCTATCATCAATCCATGTCTAGATTCATTTTTCGAGTTAGCGACACCTAACCCTATTAGAGAGTTTATCACAACTAACTTGGCTTGTCAATACTTTTTACAATTTTTTCTTGCTTTTACAAAATCAACTTCTAGCCTTTTTGTAACAGTTCCAGCGCCGTCCGGATTCCATCCACCGCCGCACTGACAATACCGCCGGCATATCCGGCCCCTTCTCCGGCGGGGTACAGACCCGCCACATTGATACTTTCCGTTTGGGCAGAGCGCAAAATTCTAACCGGTGCAGAAGTCCGCATCTCTATACCGGTCAGAACACCGTCACCCATGGCAAATCCCGGCATTCTCCCCTCAAAATCCAGCAAGCCTTCTCGCAGATTCTCCACAATAAATTCCGGCAAACAATTCTTTAGTTGAGCAAACCGCCAACCACCGGTAAAACTGGGTTCTACCTTGCCCAATACCGTCGATGGACGATCCTCTACAAAATCACGGGTCAACTGAATCGGGGCCGCACCGTCACCGCCCCCCGCCTGATAGGCCAAGGCCTCGTATTTTCTTTGAAATTCTATGCCGGCCAGAACACTGTCACCCTCAAAATCCTCCGGACGAACCGGAACTACCAAGGCGCTGTTAGCGTTTTGTCCATCCCTTCGATATTCACTCATACCATTGACCACCAGCCTTCCCGGCTCTGACGAAGCGTTCACCACCTGTCCCCCCGGACACATACAGAAAGAATAACAACTGCGGTCTTTCCCTTGGTATACCAACCGATAATCTGCCGCCGGCAGACCTAAATCCTCATTTCCGTACTGCAGAGCATCAATCATCTTCTGGCTGTGCTCCACCCGCACGCCTGCGGCAAAGGCTTTTGGTTCCATCTTAACACCGGCATCTTTTAGCATCCGGTAGGTATCCCGACTGCTATGACCAATAGCCAAAATCAGTTGTCGGCAAGGAAGGATCTCGCTATGATTTATTTCAATTTCAGAAAGACTCCCGTTTTTTATCCGGATATCAGTCAGGCAAGCAGAAAACCGCACCTCTCCCCCTAACCGCAAAATCTCCTCCCGCATAGACCGCACTACGTCCCGCAGTTTATCGGTGCCGATATGGGGTTTTGCCCGATACAAGATATCCTTAGGGGCTCCGTGTCTAGCGAAGGTCTCCAGTACAAACCGCTGCCTGGGATCACTGATTCTGGTATTTAACTTGCCATCGGAGAAAGTTCCGGCACCGCCCTCACCAAACTGGACATTGGATTCCGGATTTAGAGGCTCTCCCTGCCAGAACCGTCGTACGGTTTCTTCCCGTTGCTCCACCGCCTCGCCTCGTTCTAAAAGCAAAGGTGGATTCCCTGATTTGGCTAAAATATACGCCGCAAACAATCCGCAAGGGCCCATTCCTACCACAACCGGACGGTCCTTTAGCCGAACTTTGACGGGAATCTCCCAATTTCCGTCCTCGGCAAATGGGCGAATCTGCACACCATCACAGACAGTCCCTTCCGGCACAGTGGCCGTTACGCTGTAAATATAGCGAATCCGCCCCTTGCGTCTGGCATCAATGGACTGTTTATAGATCCGAAAATCTTTCGCCGGAACGCAACGCAGCCGCACAATTTCTTGTGCGGCGCAAAGTACTTCTTGCTCGGTATGCCGGATAGGCATAGAAATAGAGCCTATGATAATCTGCATTTTTTCACCTGCTTATTCTTCGGAGCCTTTTCCCTTTCGACTCAGGGTAATTTCCACCTCAGAAATATCTCGCAAAACTTTCACTCCGTCCGGAATAACCAATTTTGCCTTAGCCTTATGGTTATCGATAAACTTCTCTGCCGGAATTTTCTCGGTAAACAGGGAGGTAATTTTTGCGGTGAGTTTATCATCCCCATAAATCTGTACGGTTGCCGGATTCAACGAATAGACAGACCCTTTTAAGAGCGCCTCCTCTTCTTCCGGTGTTGCTGTATCAAATTTAGGAATAATAGTTACCTCTCGTAATTTAACCACCGCGCAATGAACCTCGGCTGTTTTTACATCCTGAGAGATTCTCTTTAGCAATGCATCCTGTGTGGTTAACTCCTTTTCATCGGTATCATAAAAACGAATGGGTAATTCCTCGGTAATATCTACATCAGCACCGCTGTAATTGAGTAAAATGCCTGCCTTTGCAATTTTCCCTACTACCGATTCCGGACCTTGAATTTCTACGGTTTTGGGCTCTACCGAGATAGGCCCTGCCATATAATTCTGTGCCAGAGACCCCTCAGTCTTAATCTCCAAATCCATCTTTTTCTTTACCAATTTTTCAGTTTTGACATCAATATGATAATGGCTTTGGGAAGAAATCCCTACATTTTCGAAGGGAACAACCACCTCAACCGGCAAGGTTGTCTGTCCAACAGTCCGAATCCCGGTCATATCAACCTTGGCAATGATGGTCTTCATGTCGTACTTTCCCATCTTTTTTCGGCTACCCTTAATTTTGATATTCAAAGTTGTCGCCGACTCATTAACCACACTGATTCCATTCTGGCTTAGCACCTCTGTTCCCACAAATTGAATGGGCAGGTCACGCACCTCTACTTCCACTGCCGGGTCAAGGACGATGATAATGTATATCCAGATGATCAAAGCAACCACTACGGAAATAATCCTAAGTGCATTGTCGCTGGCAAGGATCTTCTTCATCAGCCTCTCCCCCTTTTCGCGAGATTTTTCCAACTGAATTTCGTTTCGGAGGCATTAGGATTTAAAACAGCGGCATTTAACAACTCCATAATCCGCTCCCGCAAAGATTCCTCCCCAAATCCGGTGTTGAGCATTCCCCGATAGGCAACAGAAATATTTCCGGTTTCTTCAGAAACAATAACAACAACCGCATCGGATTCCTCAGAGATTCCAAGTCCGGCCCGGTGCCGTGTCCCCAGTTCTTTGCGGATGTTGGGGTTTTGGGATAAGGGCAGCACGCAAGCCGCCAATTCCACTTTATTATCCCGAATCACCACTGCCCCGTCATGCAAAGGGGTATTGGGCACAAAAATATTTTCTAACAATTCACTGGTAGTTTTGGCATGAATGGTAATGCCGGAACTGATCAAGGAACTGATATTATCCTCGTTCTCAATGACCAGCAATGCACCCACATTGTTATTGGCCATGGCCTGTGCACCTCTGGCAATCTCCCGGATGGTCTGGAGCGCCTCTGCATCAAATTCTCCGGTAGAATTAAACCATTTACTCATGGTAGTTCTACCCATATGCTCTAGGGCCCTGCGCAACTCAGGATGAAATACAATGAGCAGCGCAATCATACCCAGTTGCAAAACATTACTCAAGATATAATACAAGGTGTTTAATTGGAGAAAAAAACTGGCCTGTGTTACTACCACCAACAAAACAACGCCCTTTAACAACTGCATGGTTCTGGTGTCCCGGATAAACTTTAATGTTTTATAAAGCAGATAAGAAACCGCTGCAATATCAATCAGGTCAGTAATCCGAAACAATGCCAACTGATTTCTTACCGCATAATAAAATTCCTGCCACCACATTGTTTCGTTCACCTCCGCACTTTCCTTGTTTTTTAGTACGCCTTCCCCCAGTAGACCATCTTTTTGGCAGGCTTTCCGCAGCAGACACAGGTATCGCTGATTTCTTCCTGCTCGAAGGGAATACAACGGGATGTTGCTGTTGTATCCTCTTTGATTTTCTGTTCACAAGCCTCGTCGCCGCACCACATTGCTTTAACAAAGCCGCCTTTTTCCTCGATGATTTGCTGGAACTCCTGGTAGTTTACCGCCAAACTGGTCTTTTCTTCCCGGTTCTGCCGTGCTGCTTCCAGCATCTCTGCCTGAATCCTTGTCAGTAAGTTTTCCAGTTCTTCCTCGATATTATCTAAAGAAACAAATGTTTTGCTCCGGTCAATACGGCTAACCAAAACCGCCTGATTCTTTTCAATATCCTTAGGTCCTATCTCGATACGAACCGGAACACCCCGCATCTCATATTCACTAAACTTCCAGCCGGGAGATTTTTCACTACTGTCCAGTTTTATCCGGAATTTCTGAGATAATTGATCCCGAAGCATCTCTGCCCGTTCCAAAACCCCCTCCTTGTGTTGTGCCACCGGCACAATCACGGCTTGAATGGGAGCAATCCGAGGCGGAAGTTTCAAACCTGCATCGTCACCATGCACCATAATGATAGCCCCAATAATTCGGGTGGACATGCCCCACGATGTTTGATGCACATATTCCGTTTGATTGTTATCACTAAGATATTGAATTCCAAAAGCCTTGGCAAATCCATCCCCAAAGTTATGGCTGGTTCCCGATTGCAGCGCTTTACCGTCATGCATCAAACTTTCGATGGTATAAGTTTCCCGAGCACCGGCAAATTTCTCTTTATCGGTCTTTTGTCCCTTAATGACTGGAATTGCCAACTCTTCTTCGCAAAAATCCGCATAGACATTCAACATTTGAATGGTTCTCTGTTGTGCTTCCTCAGCGGTAGCATGGGCGGTATGCCCTTCCTGCCACAAAAACTCCATACTCCGCAAAAACGGACGGGTGGTTTTCTCCCAACGAACCACACTGCACCATTGGTTATAGAGTCTAGGCAGATCCCGATAGGATTGTATGCTGCCGGCATAATGTTCACAAAACAACGTCTCCGAAGTAGGGCGGACACAAAGCCGCTCCTGCAATTTCTCCGCACCGCCGTGGGTAACCCATGCCACTTCCGGCGCAAAACCTTCCACATGGTCTTTTTCCCTCTGTAAAAGGCTTTCGGGAATAAACATGGGCATATAGACATTCTCTACCCCTGTTTTTTTAAACCGTGCATCCAAACCCTTTTGGATATTCTCCCAAATTGCATAGCCGTAAGGCTGAATCACCATACAGCCCCGCACACCGGAATAATCACATAATTGTGCCTTTTTAATAATATCGGTATACCATTGGGCAAAATCCTCGCCCATAGGAGTAATTTCTTCCACCATTTTCTTTTCTTGTGCCAAACTTCTCATTCCTTCCCAGTATCACTTGGAACAATATTTTCTTTAAGTATTGATTACTATTAGTATAAAGGAAATCCAACAAGGTGTCAAGGCTTGCCGTGGTTTTTTTTACAAGAATCCGTCAACCTTTTCGATTCTTCAAAAAAGATAAGACAAAGTCCCAAAATAAAAGAACAGGCAACATACTGTTGCCTGTTCTTTATGCGTCGTGGGTTAACTTTCTTTTCATCCGCTGCAGAGCATTATCAATAGATTTTGGGGTACGCCCCAGTTCTACAGCAATCTCCTGATAATTCATACCGCCAAGATACAAAGATAGTACCGTTTGTTCCAGCGCACTGAGTTTTTGAGAGATTTCCGCCTCTAAAGCCTCCGCTTTCTCTCGACGGAGAAACATTTCCTCCGGATCTACTGCATCCCGCTCCGCCAACATATCCACCAACGTTCTCTCCGATTCGTCTTGGTACATGGATTTGTTCAAGGAAACATAAGAGTTTAGCGGCGCATGTTTGAGCCTCGTTGCCGTCTTGACCGCAGTAATGATTTGACGCTTGATACACATTTCTGCAAACCCCCGAAAGGAGGCCTGTTTGGTAGCATCAAAATCCCGGACGGCCTTAAACAGACCAATCATCCCCTCTTGCACCAAATCCTCTTTGTCAGCACCGGCCAGATAATACATCTTCGCTCTTGCCCGCACCAGATTTTTATACTTAGAGAGGATAAACGCGGTCGCCGCCTTATCCCCCTCAGCCGAGAGTTCTACAATCTGTTCATCCGCCAATGCTTCATAACGAAATTCCTGCTCTGCCATTGACTTCCCCCTCTGTTCCTTGCCGCAACTGTTTTGAAACCGGAATACGTCTAGTCTATACCAACGCTGCCGTATCCCGAGCAATCATCAGTTCTTCATTGGTGGGAATGACCATAACCTTTACTTTACTCTCTGGCGTACTGAGCACTACTTCTACACCGCGGGATTTCTTGTTGACTTCTTCATCCAGTTCTATACCCAAGAATCCCATATATTCCATAATCTTGGCACGCATCCGTGCGTCATTTTCACCAACACCGGCTGTAAAGGCAATGGCATCTACGCCATTCATAGCCGCAGTATAAGAACCGATGTATTTAGCAACCCGATACGCAAAGGCTTCCAGGGCAACCTCGGCCAGATGATTTCCTTCATCTGCAGCCTTCTGCACATCTCTGAAATCGGTGGAAACACCGCCGCTCATACCCAAAATTCCGGATTTCTTATTAAAAAGGTTCATAACCTCGTCGATAGTCTTGCCCTCTTTGTTGCAAATGTACTGTGCAACCGTGGGATCAATATCACCGCAACGGGAACCCATAATCAATCCTTCCAGCGGTGTCAGACCCATACTGGTATCCACGCATTTTCCGCCGATAGAAGCAGAAACACTGGCACCATTTCCTAAGTGACAAACAATCACCTTGGCCGCCTTTTCATCCAACTCTCCGAACCGAATGGCCTCTTTGGATACAAAATTATGGCTGGTTCCGTGGAAACCATATTTCCGCACGCTATATTTTTCTAAGTATTCATGAGGAATTGCATAGGTATAAGCCTTTTCGGGCATTGCCATACCAAAGGCAGTATCAAAAACTGCAACATTGGGCTTTCCGGGCATTGCCGCCTCACAAGCCTCGATACCGGTCAGGTTGGCCGGATTATGAAGAGGACCTAAGTCAAAATACTCACGAATGATTCTTTTTACATCGTCATTCACTACAATAGAGTCGCTGTAGACGGTACCGCCGTGAAGCACCCGATGCCCTACCGCATCAATCTCATCCGCACTCTTAACAACGCCATAGGTTTCATCCATCAGCGCATCCAGCACCAACTTTACCGCAACCTTATGTTCCGGCATAGCCATTTCCTTGACATAGTCTTCCTTCCCCGGCACCTTGTGGGTCAGTTTTGAACCGTCAATACCGATTCTTTCACAAAGGCCCTTGGCAATGACCTGCTCGTTTTCCATGTCAATGAGTTGATATTTCAAGGAAGAACTTCCCGCATTAATTACTAAAATTTTCATTGCTTTTCCTCTCCTTCTTTATCCCTGTTGCTGTTGCTGTGCCTGTACGCAGGTAAAGGCAACTACGCCGGCAATATCCTCAAAACTACATCCCCGGGACAAATCGTTAACCGGTTTTGCAATTCCCTGTGTCAAAGGACCATAGGCTTCTGCCTTAGCCAGCCGTTGTACCAATTTATAACCGATGTTTCCGGCGTCCAGGTTGGGGAAAATCAAAACATTGGCCTTACCCTCAATAGGACTGCCAGGCGCTTTGGAAGCATTGATAGCCGGAACAATCGCTGCATCCAACTGCAACTCGCCATCTACCTTTAGGTCAGGGGCTGCTTCCCGTACGATCCTGGTTGCATTGCGAACCTTATCTACGTGCTCGGACTTGGCACTGCCGTAAGAGGAATAGGAAAGCATAGCAACTCTCGGCTCCTCACACACCAAGGACCGGAAAGACTCCGCAGAAGACAATGCAATCTGGGCCAATTTTTCCTCATCAGGATATTCGTTTAAACCACAGTCAGAGAACACAAAGGTTCCGTTCTCGCCGTATTCGCAGTCCGGAACAATCATCAGGAAAAACGCAGATACCACTTTGGTATTGGGCGCTGTCTTAATGATTTGCAATGCACTGCGCAGCACATTGGCCGTAGAGTTTACCGCTCCTGCTACCATACCGTCAGCCATACCGACTTTTACCAACATACAGCCAAAATACAAGGTGTCGAGGATGGTTTTAGCAGCCTGTTCCTCGGTCATGCCTTTTGCCTTCCGCAACTCGAACAGTTTGTTGGCAAAATCAGGGGTCAATTCACTGGTCGCAGGATCAATGATTTTAGCACCGCTAATATCCAGATCCGAAGAAATTTCCTTGATTTTTGCCTCGTTGCCCAGCAGAATAATGTCGGCATAGCCCTCTCTTAATACAGCATCTGCCGCTTGCACCGTTCTGCGCTCCTCGCCCTCTGCCAACACGATGGTCTTTTTATCGCTGGCAGCGAGAGCCTTGATTTTGTCCATAAAACTTGACATTTCCATTACCTCACTTATTGCTTATAAAATATTAAAATAATTTTTACAAAACCATTCTCCTTTATTATACACCTTTCTCCTGCATAACACAAGAAAAAATTCTAAATTTTTCTTGTGAAAAAGAATTTTTGTGCTATACTAATAGAAGAAAAAAGTTTTTTTCGTTTTTTCTGTGTAAAGCGAGAAATGTACTGGATCAAAGGAGGAGCCCTTTATGAAGATAGGTGCCGTTATCTGTGAATACAACCCCTTTCATCTGGGGCACCAGCATCAGTTAGAAACCGCTCGTACCGCTTTAGGGCTGGATGCCATTGTCGGCATCATGAGCGGTAATTTTGTGCAGCGCGGCGATGCCGCCATCTATCCCAAACAGTTGCGTGCCCGCACCGCTCTGGCCTGTGGCATGGACTTGGTTTTGGAACTTCCCGCTGTTTTGACCTTGCAATCGGCGGAGCGGTATGCCCGCAACGCTGTTTTGACCTTAGACGCTCTGGGCTGTGTGGATCTTCTTTTCTTTGGGGCAGAATGTCCGGACACCGAGGTTCTTCTTGGAATTGCCAAAGCCTTGGCCGCTGAAGATGCCCCCTTCCGGCAACAATTACAATCCGGTCTGGCAGCCGGCCTTTCTTTTGCTTCGGCCCGTGCCGGTGCCGTCCGTGCCGTCCTTGGCGCTGCCTCTGCCCAACTGCTCAGTTATCCCAACAACATTCTGGCCATCGAATACTGCAAGGCTTTACTGCAATACAAGAGCAATATCCGCCCCTATGCTCTCCCACGCCGCGGCGCCGGCCATGATGCTTCCCTGCCATGCGATGGCATTTTCTCCGCCTCGGCCATCCGGGAACGGATGTTAACTAACCAATCCTTCGCAGATGCTCTGCCTCAAAAAGCACTGGCCCTCTGTAAGGACGAAGTCCCCTTTTCGATCCTACAGATGGAGAAGGCGATTTTAGCCCATCTTTGTCTCCTCTCCCCTAGGCAATTGTCAGGAGTTGCGGATGTGGGCGAAGGGTTGGAAAACGCCATCTTGCGGGAGGCCCTTCAGGCCAAATCCCTTCACGGACTTATCGAGGCTGTAAAATCCAAGCGATATGCCTATAGCCGAATCCGGCGGATTCTCCTAAATGCCTATCTTGGCATTACCAAAGAGGACACAACCCGTCCCCCTTCTTATATTCGAATTTTGGACTTTAATAGTCGTGGCCAGGAGGTTTTAAACCTGGCACGAAAAACCGCCACCTTGCCCCTGGCAAAAAATGGCGGACAAATCAAAAACTCCCCCGCTGCCCTGCAACTTTGGCAACGGGAACTGTCCATCGATCGGGTCTATCATCTTTTTAAAGAAGAAATGAATAGGGAAACGGTTGATTTTCCTCTCTAAAAATGCTATAATAAGGCCTAAACTGAAATCATAAGGAGCGAATTTATGAAAGTCACAGAAGAAATCAAATATATTGGCGTCAACGACCATGAAATTGACTTATTTGAGGGACAATACATTGTACCAAATGGGATGGCATATAATTCCTATGTGATTCTGGATGAAAAAATTGCTGTCATGGACACAGTGGATATTCGCTTTGGGAAAACCTGGCTTGCCAACCTAGAAGAGGTCTTAGCCGGCAGATGTCCCGATTATTTGGTTATTCATCATATGGAGCCGGATCATTCTTCCAGCATCTCTCTCTTTATGGAGACCTATCCGGATACCAAAATTATCGCCGGAGATAAAGCCTTTGCCATGATGAACCAATTCTTCGGCACTGACTATGCACATCGCCGCATGGTGGTCAAAGACGGCGATACAGTAACCTTAGGCCGACACACCCTTACCTTTTTGATGGCACCTATGGTGCATTGGCCGGAAGTTATGATGGCATATGACAGTTATGAACACGTCCTCTTCTCCGCTGATGCCTTTGGGAAATTCGGGGCTTTGGATGCAGAAGAAGATTGGGCCTGCGAAGCACGCCGCTACTACATCGGCATTGTGGGTAAATACGGAGCACAAGTACAGACCCTTTTGAAAAAAGCAGCCAATCTGGATATTCGGATGATTTGTCCCCTCCACGGCCCGGTTTTAAATCTGGATATGAATTATTATCTAAACCTCTATCATATCTGGTCCTCGTATGGGGTGGAAAGCGAAGGGGTCATGATTGCCTACACCTCTGTTTACGGCAATACCCAAAAGGCCGTCAAGGAATTGGCCGCAGAACTTAAGGCCCAAGGTTGCCCGAAAGTTGCCGTCCATGATTTGGCACGCTGTGATATGGCAGAAGCCATCGAAGATGCCTTCCGCTACGGGAAAATTGTCCTGGCAACCACTACCTACAACAACGATATTTTCCCCTTTATGCGCACCTTTCTCCACGGCTTGGTAGAACGGAACTTCCAAAACCGTTTGGTTGGTTTCATTGAAAACGGAACATGGGCTCCTACCGCCGCCAAAACCATGCGCCAACTATTGGAATCCTGCAAAAATTTAACATTTACCGATACAACAGTCCAAATCAAGTCTACCCTCAACGAAGGAAGCCGGACACAGTTGGCCTCTTTGGCCAAAGAATTATGCAACGCATAGTGGTAGCAAAAAAAGAATTCTCCATGCAGCATATTCCAAAAGATAGTAATTTAAAAGGCAGAAACGAAAACCATCGTTTCTGCCTTTTTCGCACTTTCCCGAACAGGACACGTCCTATACAACATCTTTTATTCCTGCGGCAACCATTCGGTGACCAATTCCATAAACATTTTTCCTTCCAGATGGTCAATTTCATGGCAGAAGGCTCTGGCCAGCAACCCTTCTCCTTCTACCTCAAAGGTTTTTCCTTGCCGATTCATCGCCCGCACCTTTACCCGGTTGGGACGGGTGACCAGTCCGTACTTTCCCGGATAACTCAAGCAACCTTCCCCGTCGGTCTGACTTCCATGGGCCTCTACAATCTCCGGATTGAGAAGTTCCAATAATCCATCCCCAACATCAATAACCACCACGCGACGCAGAACCCCTACCTGCGGCGCCGCCAGTCCAACACCCCCGGAATCATAGAGGGTTTCCGCCATATCGTCAAGCAAGGTTAAAATACGTTGATCTACCGCTTCGACAGGGCGGCATTTTTTTTGCAAGACAGAATCTCCTACTGTTAAAATTTTTCTAATTGCCATGATACTCTCTCCATTTCTATTTCTCTGTAATAGTTTCAAGATAAGGATAAAAACTTTTTAAGGTCCAAAACCACTCTTGTTCCTTCCTGTCTGCCAATCTGATACACGCGTTCCAGTTCCGATGCATCTTTTTCTCCGGCCTTAATATTTAATGCCTCCGGCGGTCTAATCACAAATGCTCTACCCTTTTTCTCAGCATCTTTCAAATATTCTAATTGGCTATTATACAAAACATGTCTCTCTTTTAACGCTTGCACCAACCTAGGATAGTTCCGATACGCCAACTTTAAAATCGGGAAAAACTTGTTGGGTTGTTTTAAAAAGTTTAACGGCTGCGTTGTAATGACTACATTTTTCTCATATCCAATCTCCTCAAAGTATTTTAGAGGAATGGAATCGACCGTTCCGCCATCCGAATAGTATTCGCCATCGATTTCCACAAACCGAGAAAGAAAGGGCATGGATGCTGACGCTCTCATCCAAAGAATATCTTCTTCATCTCCACGCATCAGATTACGATAAACAGGTTCTCCGGTCCGGACATCGGTGGCAACCACATAAAAATCCATAGGATTCTCCCGATATGTTTTTTCATCAAAAATATCTAATTTTCGGGGAACTTCTTGATAATCAAACTGTACATTATAAAAATCTCCGGTTTTTAACCAGGAACCCCAGCCACAATATCTTTTATCTGCACAATATTTTTTGTTATATCGTATGGCACGTCCCATTTGTCTGGATTTATAATTACAACCAAATACCGCACCGGCGGACACTCCGATCGCTCCATCAAAGGCAATATCATGTTCCAACAAAACATCTAGTACGCCTGCCGTAAACATGCCGCGCATGGCCCCGCCTTCCATCACAAGACCTTTCTTCATCCTTCTTCACTTCTTTCTCTGTCACAAGATGATACCCATCTGTCTTTGACAACAATTACAACATACTGACCGGATTCATATCAATAACCAGACTGGTTTTCATCCGACCGGCATTATGCTCATCATTGATTTTTCGCAGCAAAGGCAAAAACTCCTCTGCGTCTTCCACCTTACACAAAATACGATAACGAAACTTGTTTTTGATTTTGGCAATAGGCGCCGGTGCGGGGCCGATACACTGCAAAATCGGCTTGCCTTCGCTACGCAGCATCCCATCAATGTTTTGAATCTCCTGTTTTACAAGTTCCTCGTCTTCGCCGGATACCATAATGTAAATAAAATCACAAAAAGGCGGATATTGCATACGCCGACGATAAGAAATCTCATTTTGATAAAAGGCGGTGTAATTTTGTTCTTTAGCAAACCGAATGGTCGTATTTTGCGGCTGATACGTCTGAATGACCGCTCTTCCCTCCAGTTCACCCCGTCCTGCTCTTCCGCAAACCTGGGTAATCAAGGAGAAACACCGCTCGTCGGCTCGAAAATCGTCTATATTAAGAGAGGTGTCGGCAGCCAGCACACCAACCAAAGTAACCTCCGGAAAATCCAACCCCTTGGTTACCATTTGCGTTCCCAAAAGTATGTCTGCTTCTCCGTTCTTAAACTGATCCAAAATCGCTTCATGCCCACCCTTCATGGAAGTGGTATCAAAATCCATGCGCAGAATTTTGGCTTCGGGGAATAATCCCTGTAATTCCGTCTCGATTTTTTGGGTGCCGGTACCAAAAAACTTCACATACTTAGAGCCGCACGCCGGACAAAGGCTGACATTCTCCTGGGCATGCCCGCAATAATGACAAACCAACTTATTTGTGTTTCGATGATAGGTTAGGGCAATGCTGCAATGGGGACACTCCATCACCTGTCCGCATTCCCGACAGGAAACAAAGGTATTATACCCACGACGGTTCAAAAAGAGAATGGTCTTTTCTTTCCGTTCCAGATTCCGTCGGATTTCATCCTGTAATCGAATACTGATGGAAGACATGTTGTGGTAGTCAAACAACTCACTCCGCATATCCACGATTCTGGTTTGGGGCAGATCCTTTTGGTTATACCGGTTCTCCATTCGAAACAATCGATACCGTCCCTGCTGTGCCTGATAATAGGAATCCACCGAGGGCGTTGCCGATGCCATCAAAACCGGGGCACCATGTTTCCGTCCACGATAGATTGCCACATCTCTGGCATGGTATCTGGGTGCAATCTCGGATTTATAACTGCTTTCATGTTCCTCGTCTAAAATAATAATGCCAATCCGGTCAAAGGGGGCCAGCACAGCACTGCGTGCACCGACAACCACATGGACCTCCCCTCGCCGTATTTTATACCATTGGTCAAAGCGTTCTCCTTGGGAAAGGCCGCTATGCATAACAGCAACCGCATTACCGAAACGGCTGACAAACCGTTCCACCATTTGCGGCGTCAATGAAATTTCAGGCACCAGCATGATGGCCTGTTTGCCCTGTTGAATACAGGTTTCGATGGCCTGCAAAAAGACCTCGGTCTTTCCGCTTCCTGTTACACCATAGAGCAAAATTTCTTCATGGAGATTATGGGTAATGTTTCGCTTTAGGTAGTCAATAACCGGTTGCTGTTCCGGCGTAGGGGTGTAGGCAGAGGTCGGTGTATACTTTTCTACCGCATAGGCCTTACGTTCCACCGGTTCTCGGTATACCGTAACAATTCCCTTCTCGCATAAAGTACGCAAGGAAGTATAGTTTCCATTAGAAAGCATTACTAAATCTGAAGTGGGCAAGTCCCCGCTGTCGCAAAGGGTCAGTACCAGGTCGGCCTGTGCCGATGCTCTCTTTGCCGCCAATTCTTCCGCAATGGCATATCCTTCCTCGGGACTGCAGTTTAGTCGGGCCTTTCGAAGGTATTTGACCGTGACGGTTTCGTCAATTTTCTCCCGAATTTCCAAAATCCCCATATCCTGAAGGGCATAGGCCGCTGTCTTTAAACTGCGCTTTTGCAGGGCGGCCTCCAGTTCCCCCAGTTCAGCAATCCCGTCATATTCCTTTAAACAATCAAAAAGTTGCTTTTGCACGCCGCGAAGGAGATCCGCCGGCTCCCTTTGAAGAACCAACCATTGCCGCACACGGGTCCCCATATACGGAGGCTTGACCAATTTATAACTTTGCTGAAAAGAGCAAAGATACCTTTCCTGCATCCAAAAGGCAAGATCCAAAAGTTCCGGTGTGCAAACGGGCTCGGTGTCCAAACAACGAAGAATGGATTTCAATTTGGGGAATTGGCTGGTTTCCTGCAAAGACAACACCAACGCCTCTGTAGAGGCATTGCGCGGCCCGAAAGGGACAAGAACACGCATTCCTTGCACTACCCTTGTCTCTAGTTCAGGTGGAATTTGATAATCAAAGGTTTTGGATAATCCATGCCCTTTATCCGTTAAAATTACATTTGCAATCATAGTTTTGCAATCCCATCTCTTCATTCTCGAAAAAAGGGCTGCTGCAAAACCAAGCGGCACCGTCGATGCCGCGGCGTCCTGCTACAGTCCCTTCCGCTTACTAATTTCTCGTCATCCTCTTCCTCTTTCGAAGCAGAGCATTGGCCTCCTGCCGTCCTAGTTCTCCTCCATCACAGCCCCGACTTCGGTAAGTACCGGGCGGACAAATACATCTAATTTATCTTCGAAAATTTCATTGGTCGCAACAGAAACCTCCTTATTGGAATCACTCTTAGAGAGGGCTTCTCCGCCACCCGCCAGCTGCCGGGCACGCTTTGCAACCTCAATGACCAGTGTATACCGGCTTCCGGTTTTCTCAACCAACTTTGCAATAGGGGGATAAATCATCATAATGCAGCACTCCTTGCTTTGATAATGTCTTTCACAGTTTGAACAGCCTCTTCCAGCGCATCGTTGATTACAACATAATCATACGCATCTTGCTTGGAGAGTTCCAGATCGGCGGCCGCAACCCGCCGGGCAATCTCCTCCGGACTTTCTGTCCCCCGTCCCACAAGACGGCGGCGTAGCGTCTCTACATCCGGCGGTGCGATAAAAATATAAACACCTTCGGGGAAATTCTTCCTTACGCTCAGTGCTCCTTGCACATCAATTTCCAAAAGAACGTCTTTTCCCATATCTAGTTTTTCTTGAACCGGGGTTAAAGGAGTTCCGTAATAGTTGTTATTATACAACGCCCATTCCAAAAATTCTCCCCGTTTTATCATGGTTTCAAACTCATCTCGGCTCATAAAATAATAAGTTTCTCCTTCCCGGTCTTCACTGCGGGGTTTTCTGGTAGTAGCAGAAACCGAAAGAACAAGATTTTCACAGTCCTGCAACAACTGTCTGCATACGGTTCCCTTTCCCACGCCAGAAGGACCGGAAATCACAATCAAACTTCCTTTATTCTTCATCCTCAACCAAGTCCTCCCTGGGGTCATCATCCTTAGGTTCTGCCCGTCCGGCAATGGTTTCGGTCTGAATCGCTGACAGAATCACATGATCGCTATCGGTAATAATGACCGCACGCGTCCTTCTTCCACAAGTTGCATCAATCAAAAGGCCCTTGTCCTTTGATTCCTGCACAATTCTCTTAATCGGTGCAGAATCCGGACTCACAATGGCAATAACTCGGTCTCCGGACACAATATTGCCAAATCCTACATTGATCAGTTTCATAACATCACCTCTGTCTGATGGTATTTTCCCCACCTAAAAACAACGTTTATCCGGCAGGCTTAACCGAGAAGTTATTCTATATTTTGAATCTGTTCCCGTATTTTTTCAATTAAAGATTTCATTTCTACCACATGGCCGGCCACAGTAATATCATTGCATTTAGAACCGATGGTATTGGCCTCCCGATTCATTTCCTGCACAATGAAGTCAAGTTTTTTCCCAATGGGCTGATGGGTCTCCATGGCCTCTAAAAACGCATTTACATGGCTTCGTAGCCGAACAGTCTCCTCGTCCACCGCAATTTTATCTGCAAAAATGGCCGCCTCTGTCAAAATTCTGTTCTCATCCACTTGCTTCCCCGCAAGGACTTCCTGAATTTTTCCGCGCAATCGTTCCCGATATGCTTCGACACATACCGGAGAATGCTCCTCAATGGCAGAAACCTCCTCCAAGAGTGCATCCAGATGCTGCCGCAGACTTTCCTCCAGCCGCAAACCTTCTGCCCTCCGCATTTCCAAAAACTCATCTAAAGCCTTTCGAAAAGCATCCGAAACAATTTGCACCAGCAATGTCTCATCGGTTTCCTTTTGCTCCATTTTGAAAATATCATGAAATCTCGTCATGGCAGAGATTGTCAAATCATCCCGAAGACCATAGTCTGCCAAAGAGCGAAGCGCCTGCAAATATCCCTCTGCCATGGGTAAATCCAAGGTAATGACGGTATCATCTGCCGATTCCTTTTCAAGGCCCAGCAAGATTTCCACCTTCCCCCGGGAAATGGATTCTGCCGCAAGTGCACGAAGCGGTTCTTCCAAAAAGGCATATCGCCGCGGTGTCTTAATGGTAAAATCACTATAACGATGATTGACAGACTTGATTTGAAGTTGCACCAAAAATCCATCGACAACTTCCTCACACCGGCCAAATCCGGTCATGCTTTTTAACATCACGGATCCCTCTTTTTCCTTAACTCCTTAAAATTCCACAAGATCTTACATTGTTCAAAACCTTCGGTGTCCAACTCTTTGATTTCGTCTTGCTTCGTAATGTTCTCCGAAGCACAGAAATCTCTAATTTCGTCTTGCTTCGTGAGGTTATTATACCATATGCTTCATTTTTTGTCAAACCTATACACCCTATCATACACAAAAGAGAATATTTTTTATAAAAAATGAAATCCTAGTACTATGACACTTTAAAAACTTCTTTCCCCAGAGGAAGAAATTGATTCTATGAAAAAATCCCCACATTTGGGCACTTTTGGTCATGCACCAAATCCACCGGAACGAATATAGTAAAATAGGCAAACAGGATATGCCGGATTCGTTCCGGAGGGAGGTCGGTATAAGTATGCGAAACCCCCGAAAATGCAACTGCCGCAAAAGCAGCGGCCTTTTTGGAATTATTTTGATTTCCACCGGACTGGGCATCTTTTTGGCTCATATCATTCCATATTATTTGCTGATTATCTTTTTCGGCGGAGCCTTGATTTGTCTTGGAATTCGATACCTGACCAAAAAATGATGGCATAATTTAGAAAGGGGATTTTTATGCAAATTGTAGTGGTAAAAGCGCCAAAAATGCTACGGGGGATTTTAAGAACCATGTTTAAAATGAAAAAACCGGAGCCCCTGGAATCCTGACAGCAGGCAAGAGCCCACCTCCAAGGTGGGTTCTTGTTTGGCTTTCTCTTGCCTTTTTAAGAAGAAGACCTTTGAAAAAGTTGAAAAAACTCTTGACAAATCCCCACACTACTATTATAATGTATAAGTCGGCTAGAGAGACCGATGGTTCCCTCGATGCCTATGATGCGAGCATGCTGGAACCGGCAGACAGGCACGTTTGAGGGGCGTGTGCTTATGGCGTGTGGGTTCAAGTCCCACTGCTCGCACCAAATATTGCCTGATTGTGTAAGGGTAGCACAAATGACTCTGACTCATTTTGTTCGGGTTCGAATCCTGATCAGGCAGCCAGTTTAAAAATCCCACTCTAGTGAGTGGGATTTTTTCATATTAATTATAGAAAGCAAAGGGGTATGCCAATGCAATATGGCCGCATTTTATCCGGAACCTTTCTCTCTAGACCCAATCGCTTTGTCGCCAAAGTTCTCCTAAACGGGAAAGAAGTCATGGCCCATGTAAAAAACACCGGCCGTTGTAAGGAACTTTTGGTCAAAGGCGCCACGGTATATCTGGAAGACTTTAGCGAAAACATGGGTAAGAGAAAACTTCCCTACTCCCTCATCAGCGTGGAAAAACGCCGCGCCAACGGAATAAATCTTTTCATTAATATGGATTCTCAGGCACCCAACAAAGTGGTAAGGGAAGCCTTGGAAAACGGCACTCTTTCCCTCCCCGATTTTGGCACCCCCATTTTTATCAAGCCGGAGGCAACCTTGGGGACATCACGGCTGGACTTTTACATAAAAGACCATCTGGGCACAGAGGGATATCTGGAGGTCAAAGGCGTTACCTTAGAGGAAGATGGCACTGCCTCCTTTCCGGATGCACCAACCACGCGGGGTATTCGGCATCTGCAAGAACTCTCGGCTCTTACCGAAAAAGGCTATCGATCCTATCTGGTTTTTGTGATTCAAATGAAAGGCATCGCCGCCTTTTCGCCAAACAAAGAACGTCACATAGCCTTTGCAGAGGCATTGCAAAAGGCACGGGAAAAAGGCGTGTTTGTCCTTGCCTATGATTGTATCGTTTCCCCCAACACTTTGGTGCTGGATCAACCAATTCCCGTAATCTTATAAAGCATAAGATTGATTTACTTTCACTTGATAGAACAGGAGTATCCCATCATGACCCACAACACTATGATCAAAGACTTAACCAAAGGCAATGTAACCAAATTATTATTGCAGTTTGCCTTTCCTCTTTTTCTTTCTAACGCACTGCAAGCAATTTATAACATCGTCGATATGATTGTTGTTGGGCAATGCATCGGCGGCGCAGGAATGTCGGCCGTTTCTATCGGCGGCGATATCCTGCATCTTCTTACCTTTTTGGCTATGGGCTTTTCCTCCGCCGGGCAGGTTCTTATCGCCCGGGATGTAGGCGCAGGCCGTCTGGACAAGGTGCAGCGAACCATCGGCACCATGCTTACTTTTTTATTTCTGTCCTCCATGGCCATTTCTGTCCTCTGTTTCTTATTGCGCGGCCCAATCCTTGATTGGCTGAATACACCGGCAGAGTCTTATGCATACACCTTAGACTATATGGTCACCTGTATTGTTGGTTTAGTATTTATCTACGGCTACAACATTATCAGTGCAATTTTGCGCGGCATGGGCGACAGCCGGCGACCCTTTGTTTTCATCGTCATTGCCGCCCTGCTCAATATTATTTTAGATCTCTTATTTGTGGCTGTTTTGGATCTGGAGGTATTTGGCGCTGCCTTAGCAACCGTAATTGGACAAGGCATCAGTTTTGTGGTTTCCCTGATCTATCTTTATTACAAACGGGAAAGTTTTTGCTTCGATTTTAAACCTCGCAGTTTCCGTATGGAGAAATCTGCCCTTTCGCAAATTGTTGCCTTGGGCATTCCCATGGCCATTCAGGCGGCTGCCGTCAGCCTTTCTAAAATTGTCTTAATGTCCTGGATCAATCTATATGGCGTGGTTTATTCGGCATTAGCCGGAATTTATAATAAGATTAATGTCATGAGCGGTATCGTTTCCAACTCCTTTACCACCGCCGGCAGTGCTATGGTTGGCCAGAATTTAGGCGCTAAAAAAGATGACCGAATCCCGGCCATTTTAAAAACCGTCACCATCTGCAGCATGGTAATATCCTTGGGCTTTTCCGCTGTCATCTTCTTTTTCCCGGGGCAGGTCTTTGGGGCATTTACCACTGACACAGAGGTTCTGGCCGTGGCCGGCATCTTAGTCTCCCCCATTATTTTGAACTTTTTTGGCGCCGCAACCCGAAGCATCAGTTTCTCTCTCATCAACGGTTCCGGCAACACCAAACTCAACCTGGCTGTGGCCATCATTGACGGCATTATCAGCCGGGTCGGTATCGCAGCATTGTTGGGCTTTGCCCTGCACATGGATTGTCTTGGATTCTGGTATGGGGACGCCATAGCAGGCTTTGTACCCATCGTCATTGGCCTTTGTTTCCTCATCTCCGGAACATGGAGAACCGCAGGCGCCAACACCTGATTCCCTACAGAAACAGAATTTTTATCAAATGCATTGACAGAGGAGAACGGCTATTATAAAATAAAGAAAAAGGGAGGTTAGGAGTTGCTATGAAACGTAAAATCACGGAAATCTCTGTATTTGAATTTTTCTTATGTATGTTTGTCATTTTGATCCATCTCCTTTCCGAAGGCGTGGATACCCTCCCAAAATGGAGTTTTGGATCTGTCCTCTTTTCTTCCCTAACCCGACTGGCAACCTTCGCTGTCCCCGGCTTTATCTTTACCAGCGGCATCAAACTGTTTTACAAATACGGTGACTGCCTCCATTTTCCTTATCCCAAATTTTTATGGGATCGGTTAAAAAAAATCTGTTTCCCCTACTTACTGGCCATTGTCGTTTATTATGCCGTCTTTGTATGGATTTTGGAGATATACCAATTTGATTGGGAGCAACTCTTACACTTTCTCATTACAGGAGATATCTCTGCACAATTCTACTTTGTAATCTTGATTCTACAATTCTATCTGCTGATGCCCCTTTGGATTTCGCTCAGCCGAGTCAAAAACAAGATCTTCTCTCTTGTGCTGATTCTGTGTTCTTTCTGCATCACTGTCTTTTTCCGGATGTACTTCCCCTACACCGCCGGAATCCATAAAATTTTCCCTTCCTACCTTGTCTTCTGGATTCTTGGCATGTATACCGGCCTTCATTATGAGGCCTTTGAACGCTTTATAACCCAGAATAAAATGATGATCTATCTTGGTTGGCTGGTGCTGGCTGTGACCCATTGCGTTCTGTCCTATATGCAATTTGTCAGTCTGATCGCCTATAAATTCTCTCCACTGATTGTGGTCCTTTTCTGTTTCTTTTCTATTTTCGGTTTTTATTCTTATACCCGGGAACTAACCATCTCGTTAGAAAGCCGCGGAAAAGGCCTGCTTACCAGTATCTCGCAGGCCTCCTATGATATTTACTTGTGGCATTGTCTCATTATCTTGGTGATGAACTGGCTATTGACAAAAATAGAAATTGACCATATTTTCCAGCGCTTTGCTATCACAGGCCTGACCACCTATTTCCTGTCTATCACCTTTTGTGTGTTGCAGGCTACCATCTATACCAATATTCGGGCAAAGTATCTGCGGCTCTCAGCAACAAGAGCCCGCAAGATGGCCCGTAGAAAACGCTATCTGTAAATTAAAACCGCCGGTGTAAGCGTCTACATCTATGATCTCGCCGGCAAAGAAAAGTCCCTGCACAATTTTAGATTCCATAGTGGAAGGATTGATTTCCCGAACATGGATACCGCCGGATGTTATAATAGCCTGTTCTATAGGGCAGAATCCCTCCACACAGAATTCCAATTCTTTCAAAATCTGCACCAACCGACTCCGTTCCTCTTTGGTTACGGAGTTTACTTTTTTATGGGGGTCAATGCCGCAAAGATCGACGACAACCGGAATCATAGCCCCAGGCAATAAGCCGTTTAGACTATTACAGAAATCCCGATTGCAATTTTGTTGAAAGTCCCGAAGGATTCTTTGATCCAACTGTTTTGGTTCTAAGGATGGTTTTAAATCCAAAGAAATCCGATACTCTTCCTTTCCCATCTCCCGCATATGGGCACTAGCACTAAGGATGATGGGGCCGGTAAGTCCGAAATGCGCAAACATCATCTCGCCAAAATCCGTATATATTTTTTTACCCTTTTGATTCCGCAAGGTCAACGCCACATTTTTCAGGGTAAGTCCCTGCACTTCCCGGATCCATGTTTCAGCAACCCGAACCGGTACCAACGAAGGTCGAAGTTCGGTAATCTCATGTCCCAAATTCTCTGCCCAGGTATACCCGTCGCCGGTGGAACCGGTTTTTTGATAGGAAAGTCCTCCCGTTGCCAGAATCACGGCATCGGCACAAAGTTTGCCCCGCCGTGCAGTCATGACACCGCAGATACGCCCATCTTCCTCCAGAATTTCATCCACTCGATCCTGCATCAACTCAACATGATTTTCTGTCAGATACCGTCGTAATGCCTGCACAATATCCTGACTTTGATCGGAAACCGGAAACACCCGATTGCCCCGCTCCACCTTCAGCGGTACGCCTAATTCCTCAAAAAAATGCATGGTCTGCTGATTATCAAATCCATAAAAAGCACTATATAAAAAAGCGCCGTTGGTGGGGACATTGCGAATCAACTCCTCCGTTTCCTCACAGGCGTTGGTCACATTGCAACGCCCTTTTCCGGTAATCAGGAGTTTTTTTCCCAATATTTTATTCTGCTCAATCAACTGCACTTGCAGTCCTCGCTTGGCAGCAGTCCCCGCCGCCATCATACCGGCCGCACCGCCGCCGATTACAATAATTTTTCTCATTGTTTCACCGTTTTCCATATCCTATCTTCTTTCTGCTTCTCTTCTAGCAGCAACCGTGTATTTTTATTATATACAGTATAGCATACCCGCCCCTCTTTGGCAATCGTTCTCTTCTATTTTGCCGCCCCTTGTCTTTTCTCTTTAAAAGTGCTATACTAAAATGCAGCGTCATACTTTTTACAACCCACCATACAATGAAGATATGACAAGAAATTATTTTATGATAAGGAGGCTTCTTCCATGAAAGTTTTATTGATTAATGGAAGTCCCAAAGAAAAAGGTTGTACCTATACTGCATTAACCGAAGTTGCCCGGAGTCTCAACGCCCGGGGGATTGAAACAGAGATTTTCCATATAGGCGCAGAGCCCATCCGAGGATGTATCGGCTGTGGCAGCTGTGCAAAAAAAGGCGACGCACGTTGTGTCTTTAACCTGGACCCCGTCAATACTGTCATCGAAAAGATGGAAACTGCAGACGGATTGATCCTCGGCACACCGGTCCACTATGCGGCAGCCTCTGGTGCCATTACCTCCCTGATGGATCGGGTTTGCTATGCCGGCGGAAGATACCTGACCTTAAAACCGGCCGCCTGTATAGCCAGTTGCCGACGCGGCGGCGCCAGTGCCGCCTTTGACCAACTCAACAAGTATTTTACCATTTTAAATATGCCTATTGTTTCCTCTAATTACTGGAATATGGTGCATGGCAATACCCCCGAGGAAGTGAAGCAGGACGAAGAAGGCATGCAGACCATGCGCCAACTGGGAACAAATATGGCATGGCTTTTACAGTCTATTGCGGTCGGCCGAGAACATGGTGTGCCGGCGCCCGAACTGGAACCCAAAATAAGAACCAATTATATTCGCCTATAAAAAAAGCGTGCTTTGGCACGCTTTTTGCATAAGTTTTCCTGTCTTAGGGCAAACTGAGAAAAAAGACAGGAGGTTTGCAGATGAAAGCATATATTGGAATTATTGATGTAGCCGCCCGGGAAATTTTAGATTCCCGCGGGAATCCCACTCTGGAGGTCGAGGTCTACGCCGAAGACGGAATTTTAGGCCGTGCCTCGGTTCCCTCCGGCGCCTCTACCGGCGCCTTTGAAGCCTGTGAACTTAGAGACGAAGACATGGACCGCTATGATGGAAAAGGTGTTACAAAAGCAGTGGCCAATGTCAATGGCCCCATTTGCCAGGCGCTAATCGGTCTCAATGTTTTGGATCAATCCCACATCGATCGCACCATGATTGACTTAGACGGTACCGAAAACAAAAGCAATCTGGGCGCCAACGCCATTTTGGGCGTTTCGCTAGCCTGTGCCAAAGCAGCAGCCATTGCCGTAGGGCAAAGCCTGTATCAATATATCGGCGGCGCACACGCCCATCTTCTTCCTGTTCCTATGATGAATATTTTAAACGGCGGAAAACACGCCGACAACTCCCTGAGTTGTCAGGAATTTATGATTATGCCTATAAAGGCCGGCAGTTTTCGCGAAGGGCTTCGTTGGTCAGTGCAGGTTTTTCACACCTTAAAGAAGATTTTGGCAAGCAAAGGGTATTCTACCTCTGTCGGCGATGAAGGCGGTTTTGCCCCCAACCTCGCAAGCGATGAAGAAGCGGTGAAACTCATTACTAAGGCCATCCAGGAGGCCGGCTTTGAGCCGGGAACAGATTTTCGCATTGCTCTGGACCCGGCTGCCACCGAAATGTACGAAGAGGCCAAAAAACGGGGCCACGAAGGGAGTTATTGTTTCTGGAAACAGGAAAAAATCCTTAGTCGGGAGGAAATGGTGGAATTCTGGGCCGATTGGGCGGAAAAATATCCTATTATCTCCATCGAAGACGGTATGGCCGAGGAGGATTGGGAAGGCTGGAAAATGCTGACCAAACGCCTTGGGCACAAACTACAGTTGGTAGGAGATGATCTTTTTGTTACCAACGCCAAGCGGCTTCGACAAGGCATTTCCCTAGGTGTTGCCAATGCCATTTTGATCAAGGTCAATCAAATCGGCACCCTGACCGAAACCCTGGAGGCTGTGCAAACCGCAACCCGTTCCGGTTATGCCGCCATTATCTCCCACCGCTCCGGCGAAACCGAGGATACAACCATTGCTGATCTGGCAGTGGCGCTCAATGCAGGCCAGATAAAAGCAGGAGCACCTTCCCGCACCGATCGTGTTGCAAAATATAACCAACTCCTCCGCATCGAAGAAGAACTGGGGGATACTGCCCAATTTTCCGGCTGGCAGGCTTGGCATCATCTTTCTTAACAGAAACGGCGGCAATTTTAAACTGCCGCCTTTTTTATGTTTCAATTTGGTTACTCTCCATTTACAACACACACATTCCACAGAGTTTTCCACAGATAATTTTGCATAACACGGGCATTTTTTGTCATTTTCCCCACTTTCCAGAAGCCACTTTTGCACTCTTTTTCCCTTGTCGGTATTACGGAAAAGGGATAATATTGGTCGTCAACGGTGGACACCATATCCCTTGCCAAAGGCAAATACAACTGAAAAAAGACATCCGAAGATGTCTTTTTCATGGAAGAGCCGAACGGTTTAGATGCCACATTCTAATTGAGTGTCATAATTAAAACCTACTTGTTAAATTTCTTTAATAAAACCATCATTTCTTCATAAGATATAGCATCTCTAATATATTTATTTGCCGTTAAATAGCCGACTACTTTTCCGTTCTTATCTAAAATTTTAGGCGGATGTGTAGCATATTCATTAAATACGCTATATTGACTGTATTTACTACCATAATTGCCGTATTGGTTGAAAATACTCTTTGTTTGATATTTACTACCATAATTGCCATATTCATTAGCGATACTATCTGTATCATACTTGTTGGAATTTATTTCACCCAAAAATGTTCCAGTTCCATCATCAGCATATAAATATAACGGAAATGATGAAAGCGTTATCTTTGTATTAGTTGAATAATTCCCACCACCTTGATAAATATTAGATGGATCATTATTCCCTGATGGATAATTACTTACATTACCATTTATGAAATTGTTAGAAGTTTCAACTGTAAATCCAAAATCTGACATTGAACATCCCGTATTAGATAGTTTTGTTGCAAAAACATAATCAGTAAAATTTATCATTTCTAAATTCATTAGTTTTGCTAATTCACTATACAAGTCTTGATTTTGTGTTCTTCCCGTTGTTTTTTCAAATTTAATAGTAGAGTTTTCGTCAAAAGTTGTTGAATTAATATGATAAGTACCTGTAAAATCATAACTACTTGAATTGCTTGTTGGGCTTGTGTACCCAAACATACAGAAATAAGAACCTCGTTCAGGCTTTAAGCAAATGCTCGCATAAGCGGTTGCACCATTAAATCCTCTTTTACTGGTTAATGTGATATACCCTTCGCCATCATCGCAAGTTATAGAATAATAATTTCTTCCATTCTCGCCTTGTGTGACTTCTTGATATGTAGGACTATTGTTGATTTTATGATTATAGTTTCTTAGCAAGAATTCATTTAATTTATTATAGGAATATACAGGTCCATTGTTTTCGTCCTGTTTAAAAACAAATGTTAATATTTCGCTATCTTTTGATTCAACCCCATTCTTAACAGATGTTACTATAACATTATATCTTTTACCATTTTCTAAGCCATTATATGAAACTGTATAATCATCACAGTATTCGAACTTTAATTTTTCACCATTATCATCTTCGTCATACCAATAAGTATCTTCACCAGCTTCTTGATAATAAAAATGATAATATTCTGCTCCTTCTACTTCATCCCACTGAATATGTGCTGAACCATTTTGCTGTCTTACAACCCTAATGTTTTTAGGCGGTTCTATTTTAACCTCATGTCCATTATAAGTAGCAAATTCTTCCATTGTCAACATGTTATACTTTGATTCAATAGAGGAAAGGTCTCCCTTCTTTATAACTTTATTGATAGGAACAGCAAAATTAATGTTTTGACCGGAAGTAAGGGATGCCGTTGTTATTCCGACAACTTCTCCACGAGAATTTAACAAAGCACCACCGCTACTTCCAGGAGAGATAGGCGCAGTAATTTGTATCATACCATTGAAGTCTTCTCTGCATGGATTCGATACTATTCCATCGGAAATAGTATTCATTAACCCTTGTGGATTGCCAATGGTATATATTTTTTCTCCACTTGCTAACGCGGATGAATCGCCTAATTGTATGTAGGGTACATTTGTAGCATTTGTCTTAACAACTGCAAAGTCGAGGTCTTTATCAAAATACAAAACACCTGTAATGCCATACCCCGTTTTACTTGGAAGCGATACGTTTGCAAAAGTAGTATTTTCAAGCACATGATAGTTTGTTATTGCAATACCAGTGCTTGTTATAAAAAATCCGCTTCCAACGAAATTAATAGTTTTGGTGCTTTCATCCATTGTATCAATGCAAAAAACTGCCGGGGAACAGGCTACAAATATTTCTTCAGGGGTTAATTCTTTACCTAAATACGATAAACTTGCTTCTCGTCTCCCAATTGCATTTCTATCATAACATTCTACAAAGTAATAAGAATCTAAAACTCCAATTTCTTGCAGTTCTTGATACAAGGTTGTCTCTAAGCCTTTTAAGCGTGCTTCTAATGCGGCGTAGGAAACAGTAACAGCATCTGCACGCAAAAAATCATTTGTATTTACAAAAGTTGGTAAAATTCCAATTATTTTAGCTAAATTATATGGATTATCCCAAACGAAATCTTCTCCTTGAAAATCCGAATATCCCAAGGCACGCAAAACAAAAGTAATATACATGGCTGCATTTGCTGAGCCGTTACCAAAACTTGTAGCGCTTTCCCCGTTAGATAAGTTCATCTCATAGGCATAACCCACATATTTATCAGCCCAACTAGGCACATCTTTAAACGGATGCGTCCAATCGCCGCTTAGCGCCTCGGCTTCTTGACCTAAAAGTCTAATAAGCATAACAAGCGCCTCAACTCTTGTAGGTTCACGATTAAGGTCAAAGTTTGTATCTGACACCCCTTTAAATAACCCAAG
>JAZRPL010000116.1:0-1024 GCA_045649245.1 Ructibacterium sp. | reverse complement strand
ACCGGTCATCCATTTCCGTCAGTTTTCCGCAATGCTCGCAAAAAACCTGCCTACCTTTGGCGGTGATGGTGTATTTACTACCGCATTCCGGGCAGATCGTCAAAATATTCTCCAAGCCTTCCGCCAGACGGCTGCTTCTATATTTCTGCTTGGGGCGGGTCTGCAACCAGGCCAGTTCGTCGTAAGAAAGCCTACTTTCTACCCTCTCCCCGATTTCCGCCGCAGACAGCTGCGTCAACTGCTCCGGTGTAAACAGCATATCAAGTTCCGCTTCCACCACCGAACCGGCACGAACGCCGTTGCCCCACTTGGGATCTGCCAGATAATCACCGTAAAGCTTCACAGTATATACCGGCACGCCGGCTTTCTTTAAGAAGGAGTAGGTTCTGTCCTGAATATCCTCAAAGCAGCCGACAGTAGACAGCCGTGCTTCAGGCATCATAGCCAGCACGCCGCCATCCTTCAAAACACGCAGGCAGTTGCGGGTGCTTTCCATATCATTGGCGAACATACTCTTAGGAAAACCACCAAGCTTTTTCAAAAGCGTTCCAAGGATCTTATGGTAAAAATACAGCCGGGCGATGACAAAATTGGGATAGCTTTTACGCATCAAAGCCGCCGCATAAATAAAATCAATAAAAGAACCATGATTACAGAGAACGATTGAAGGCTGTTCCGGAGCCTTGCCGCAGCGATTGACCGATTTGATCCGAATACCGCATAAGAAGCATGATGTTCTGACGAACCAATACATGAGCACCAGCAGAAATACTCGGCATTTTCTTACAATAGTTTTTGATTTTTTCTTATTCATAAGTTGCTCGCCTTTGATAGTGCTTATCTTGGTTATAACGCAAATTCGCAAAAATCGCAAGCCTAAATCTTATTTCTTTTCAATCTTTTATCTTCCAAAAAACACATAAATGCTTTTTGTCGGTTTTTCATTACGCATAAACAAAGCATCTCAGGAGCATAGGCATTTCCCTTTTGTCTCATTAGCACAACGCAAACAAAAAGAACCGTT